>JACDAV010000168.1 GCA_013695255.1 Chloroflexota bacterium | reverse complement strand
CCACCGAGCAGCAACAGGACCGGCGCGGCGATGCCGCCGAGCTCCTCGAGGCCGGCAGCCGCCGAGGCCTCGGCCCGGAGCTCACGCAGGATCGTCGGCGCGGCGTCGACCCGTCGTGGCCAGACCGCGGTGGCGCGGTAGGCGGCGAGGTCAAGCTCCGACATACCGACGACCGACCGCAGGAACGTCTCGAAAAGCGCCGCGCGCTCGCCGCTCGATGCCAGCCGCTCGAGGTCAGCCACCAGCCCGGGCCGCTGGTAGGGCGCCCCGGCCGGCGCCGGCGCACCCTCGTAGCACACGACGCCCGCCACGTTCGAGGTCCGCAGCGCCGCCCCGAGCGCCACGCGCCCGCCGAACGAGTGCCCGACCAGCGCGACCGGCGCCCGTGTCTCCGCGACCAGCGCGTCGACGACCGCGGCCAGGTCCTCGAACTCGCGCTCGACGGCGTACGGTGACGTGTCGCCGCTGGCGCCGCGCCCGCGGCGGTCCACGGCGTGGATCGTGAAGTGCCGCGCGAGCAGCGGCAGGACGACCCGCCACGTCGTGTGGTCGGCGGCGGCACCGTGGACGAGGACGAGCGGCGGCCCATCGCCGGAGCGGAAGACGGCAATCGGCGTGCCGTCGGGCGACGAGATCCGGCGATCCGGCCGGTCAGGTGGCTCCTGCACGTCGACGGCGCGGGCCGCCCGGTCGTCCGTTACCAGCCCGCGGCCTCGGCCGCCGAGGGACCGGGCAACCGGCCGGCGGCCGCCCGGTCGACGAGCCAGCTCGCGCCGCGCCGCCGCGCAAGCTGGGCCGGCCACCGGCGGGGGTCTCGATCGGGACCCAGCACGGCGCCGAGGATCTCCGCCTTGCCCTCGCCGTGGGCAACCACCAGCACCCGGCGCGCAACCTCGAGGACCCGCGGGTTCAGGGTGACCCGGGCAACGTGCGGCTCGACGTGGGTGGGCGCCGGGATCGGCAGCGCCCAGGCGGACGCCTCGTCGAGCGCGGGCGAGCCCGGGAAGACGGACAGGAGGTGCCCGTCGGGGCCGATGCCGATGAGCACGACGTCGAACACCGGCCATCCGCCCTCGACCGCGATCTCCGACGCCCGCAGCTCGGTCTCGTAGCCCGATGCCGCCCAGGCCGGGTCGTGGCCCGCGCCGATCGCCGCCGCGATCGGAAATGGGTGGATGTTGGCCACCGGGATCGGCGCGCCGGCGCCACGGCCCGTCCGCACGTCGTCGTGATCCTCGCCCGATCCGGACAGCCCGGCACGCGCGCTGAGCGCGAGCAGCACGGCGTCCGCTGGCATGACGTTCGACTGCGGGTGGTCGCGCGGCACGAAGCGGTCGTCGCCCCACCACAGGTGGACGGCCTGCCAGGGCACCCGGTCGCGCAGCGGCGGCACGGCCAGCAGCCGGTAGATCCCGACGGGCGCCGATCCGCCCGTGGTCGCCCAGTCCGCGCGGCCGCGCGCCTCGACCGATTCCCGGAGCATGTCCGCGATCCGCTCGGCGGCTTCGGCAGCCACGGCGTCCGGGTCCGGCAGGACGACGAGTTCCGGCTCCGAGGTCCGGGCGGTTGGGCTGTTCACTGGCGGTCGCCCCCATCCTCGCCGGCGGCCCCGCCGCCGTCCGGGCCCGCTCCGGCCGTCCGGCCCGCGAGCTGCGCCGCCATCCGGAGCGCCTCGACCGTGATCGGCTCCCGCCCTCCGACCTCGATCGCCTGGGCAAGCAGGTCGACGTCCGTCCAGCGCGGCGCCCGGAACGTCCGGTCGAGCTCTTCCACCCCGTCGAGCCAGACGCGTACGTGGACCGCCTCCTGGACCGCCGTGACGTCGGCCCGCAGCTCGGAACCGCGCCGGTCGGCGAGCAGCTCGATCCGAAGCGTCGTCCCGGCCGGCATCGGGGAGACGGCCGGACGGACGACGACGCTCACGTCGTGCCGTCCGTCGCGCAGGGTCGCGGCAAGACCGCGGGACATGGGCGGCCCGGAGCCACGCGCCGGCTTGGAGGTGCCGGTCACCGGGCGGAGGGGGCGTTCGACCTGCAGCTTCAGGCGGGACGCCAGCCAGCCGACGTGATAGACCGGCTTCACGAGATTGGTCGAGCCCGGCGCACCGGTCTCGTCGTGGGTCGCGTAGGCAACCGCGATGCGCCGCATCGACCGGAGGTAGGGCAGGAACTCCGGCACGTCGAAGATCGAGGCGATCGCCTCCCGCCAGCGGTACTGGCGGATGAGCGCGAAGTCGCTGATCGCGAGGCGCGAGTCCTCGAGCAGAGCCGCGAGGTCGCCCAGCCGCCGCAGACCGTCCTCGCTCCACGTCGAGCCGTCCACGATCAGCCGATCGGCCATGCCCAGCAGGTCGCGCGCGGGCTCCGTGGCCAGGTTCGGCTCGCCGGGCCACCAGACGGTCACCGGCAGGTCATGGATCAGGAGCGGCGCCACGACGGCATCGAGGTGGCGGCCGCTCTCGCCCCCCACCGTCAGGTAGATCAGCTCCGCGCAGGTCTCCGGCGCGTCCTCGCGGGGGAGGATGCAGTGGGCCTGGATCGCGGCGTCGAGCCACGACGGACCGTCCGGGTCCGCGGCCGAGCAGATGATCGTCCGCGACGGGTGCCGGCCGGTCAGCTGCTGGATCGTGGCCGCGCACCGCTCGCCGATCTCCGGCTGCCGGGCGATGACGACCAGGTTCATCACGCTCGTCCGGGCCGCGATGTGGCGACCGGGCTCACCCTCGACGATCGTCTGGAGGTTCGGCTCCGCCCAGATCCGCGCGAGCTCCTGCTCGATCTGGTCGATCGAGCGCGCCCGCGATCGCCAGCGGAGCGTTGGCTCGCCCGTGCGCGGCGCGTCCTCGAGGACGATCCGCCCGGAACCCGCCGGCCGCGAGCCGATCGCGAGGATCTCTCCGACCGCTGCCGATCGCGACCCCTCCCCGGCCGGCGCCGATGGCCCTTCAACCATGAGCCGACCTCGCCGCCCAGGCGGTGAGGGTCAAATTCGGCGCCATCGGCGGCCGTCGTGCTCGATCAGGCGATCGGCCGCCTCGGGACCCCACGAGCCGGCCTCGTAGTTCGGGAAGTCGGGCGCGGGGGCGTCGGCCCAGGCCGCGATGATCGGATCGACGATCCCCCAGGCCTCCTCGACCTCGTCGGCCCGGGTGAACAGGGAAGCGTCGCCGAGCAGCGCGTCGAGGATGAGCGTCTCGTACGCGTCCGGCGAATCGACCGCGAACGCGGAACCGTACGTGAAGTCCATCGTGACCGACCGGACGTCGATCCCGAGCCCCGGGATCTTGGCCCCGAAGCGGAGCATGATCCCCTCGTCCGGCTGGATCCGGATCGCCAGCAGATTGGGGTCCGGCTCCGTCGCCGAGTCCTGGAACAGCCGGTGCGGGACCTGCTTGAACTGGATCGCGATCTCCGTCGCGCGCTTCGGGAGCCGTTTGCCGGTCCGGAGGTAGAACGGGACGCCGGACCAGCGCCAGTCGTCGATCGTCAGCCGGGCGGCGACGTACGTCTCGGTCTCCGAGGATCCATCCACCTCCGGTTCGTCGCGGTAGCCGGGCACGCTCTTCGCGGCCACCCAGCCGGGGCCGTACTGGCCGCGAACGACCGTTCTCTCGACGTCCGCCCCGCGCGGCTCGGCCACGGCCCGGATGACCTTGACCTTCTCGTCGCGCAGCGCTTCCGCCTCGAACGTGGCCGGCGGCTCCATGGCCACGAGGGACAGGAGCTGGAGGAGATGGTTCTGCAGGAAGTCGCGGCTGGCGCCGGTTTCCTCGTAGAACGACCCGCGGCCCTCGACCCCCAGCGCCTCGGCGACGGTGATCTGCACGTGGTCGATGTGCCGGCGGTTCCAGATCGGTTCGAAGATGCCGTTGCCGAAGCGGAAGACCAGCAGGTTGCGGACGGTCTCCTTGCCGAGGTAGTGGTCGATGCGGTAGACCTGCCGCTCGCGGAAGACCTTGCCGACCTCCCGGTTCAACCGGACCGCGCTATCGAGGTCGTGCCCGAACGGCTTCTCGATCACCACCCGCCGCCAGCCGCCGTCGTGCCGCTCGTGGTCGAGGCCCACCCGCCCCAGCTGGGCGACGATCTCGCCGAACGCCGAGGGCTGCGTGGCCAGATAGAAGAGCCGATTGCCGCGCGTGCCGCGTTCCTTGTCGAACGCGTCGAGTCGCTTGGCAAGCGCGTCGAACCCGTCCGCGTCGCCGAAGTCGAGGCGCTCGTAGCAGACCCGCTCAGCGAAGCTCTGCCAGGCCTCCTCGTCCACCGGCTGCACCCGGGCGTACTTGCCGAGCGCGGCCCGGATCTCGGCCCGGTAGCTCTCGTCCGTGTATTCGCGCCGGCCGATCCCGACCAGCACGAACTCGTGCGGCAGCAGGTTCGTCCGCCACAGCTGATACAGCGCCGGGACAACCTTGCGGTGGGCCAGATCGCCCGTCGCACCGAACAGCACGAGGACGGCCGGATCCGGGACGCGCTCGAGGCGCAGTCCCTCGCGCAGCGGGTTGGCCGTCGACCGCGGCGCCGTCTTGCGGCGACCCTCGCGCGCCAGCCTGACGTCGCGCATCGTGCGTGGCGCGTCCTTCGGCTTCGGTGCGGGGTGGGGCGTCAGGTCCGGCGCGCCCTGCGGCTCGACCGTTGTCCCGGGGCTCGCCGGGCCGGGTGTGCCCGGGACCACCTCGGGGGCAGGCTTGCGGGTGCCAGGCGGGCGCGTCTCCGTGGTCAAACGTCGGACCGATGGCGACGCGGGGCACCGCCTCGGGCCTCCGTGCGCGGATAACCATTCATGGTTCCGGTTGCCCCTATTCCGTCTTCACCGCGTGGCCGCCGAACTCGTTTCGCAGGGCGGCCAGCACCCTGGCGCCGTACGAGTCCTCCTGCCGCGATCGGAAGCGCGTCAGCAGCGACAGGGTGATGACCGGGGCGGGAACGTCCCGATCGATCGCCTCCTGGACCGTCCAGCGGCCCTCGCCGGAGTCGGCGACCCAACCCTTCAGGTGGTTCAGGTCCTGGTCCTCGGCCAGCGCATGCTCGGCCAGCTCGAGCAGCCACGAGCGAACGACCGAGCCGTGGTTCCAGAGCGTCGAGATCTTCGACAGGTCCAGCCCGTAGTCGCTGGCGTGCATGATCTCGAAGCCCTCGGCGTAGGCCTGCATCAGGCCGTACTCGATGCCGTTGTGGACCATCTTCACGTAGTGGCCGGCGCCGGGGCCGCCGACGTGCAGGTAGCCGTCCTGCGGCGCCAGGGACAGGAAGATCGGCTCGATCGCTTTGACCGCCTCAGGCTCGCCTCCGACCATCAGGCAGAAGCCGTTGGCGAGGCCCCAGATCCCGCCGGACGTGCCGGCGTCGACGTACTGGATCCCGCGCTCCCTGAGCGCGGCGTGCCGCCGGACGTCGTCGTGGAAGTTGGTGTTGCCGCCGTCGATGATCGTGTCACCCGGATCCAGGTGCTCGAGGAGCTCCTCGATCTGCGCCTCCGTGGCATCACCGGCCGGAACCATCACCCAGACCGTCCGCGGCGCCTGCAGCTTGCCCACCAGCTCCGCGATCGAGAAGGCCGGATCGGCCCCCTCGCCGGCGATCTCTCTCGTCTTCTCCGCCGTCCGGTTGTAGGCGACCACCTCGTGACCGTCGCGGAGCAGGCGGCGAACCATGTTTGCCCCCAT
>JACDAV010000133.1 GCA_013695255.1 Chloroflexota bacterium | reverse complement strand
AGCTGAACGGGTTGTACGCCGGGTGGTCCGTCGACAGGGTCCGGATCCCCCAGCCGGACCACATGTCGTCGGCCATGAGACGCGCGACGACCCGGCCGGCGCGGTCCGGCGGGACGATGCCCGAGGCGAGCAGGTGGCCGGCGTTGGAGGCGACGGTTTCGATCGGTTGCTTGTGTCCGTTGAGCCCGAGGTAGTACGTCCCCTCCGCCTCCCACCAGAACCGATCGTTGACCCGCTGGTAAAGCCTCGAGGCCTGGCGGCGGAGCTTGCGCGCGCGATCGGGCTGGCCGAGGAGCTCATGGATGTCGGCCAGGCGCAGCTTCGCGTCGTACACGTAGCCCTGCAGCTCGCACAGGGCGATCGGCAGCGGCGCCAGCGAGCCGTCGCGCTCCGGCACGGCGTCGCCGGCGTCCTTCCAGCCCTGGTTGTAGTAGCCGTGGCTGGAGCGGGTCGCGTACTCCTGGAACCCGTCCCGGTCGCGGTCGCCGTGGTGGTCGATCCAGTCCATCGCCGCCTCCGCGTTCGGCAGGTAGCGCTCGAGGAGCGACCGATCGCTCGTCCACTGGTACAGGTAGGACAGCACGATCACGAACAGGCTCGTCGCATCGTGGGTGCCGTAGTAGGGCGTGAAGGGCAGGATCCCGAGCTGGGCCAGCTCGCCGTGGCGGATCTCGTGTGGGATCTTGCCGGGCTCCATGTCCCGCTCGGGGTCGTCATCGGTCGCCTGGAGCGCGGCCAGCCGCCGGAGCGCGCCGGCGGCCAGCTCCGGGTAGCCGGAGATGCCCTGCATGGCGAACACCAGCGAGTCGCGCCCGAAGAGCGTCACGAACCAGGGCACGCCGGCGGCCGCGATGAAGACACCCCGCTCGAACGTCGGGTCCTCGAGCCGGAGTGCCTCCATGTCCGACGCCGCCTGGTCCCACGCGGCCCGAACGACGCCGTTCGGCGTCTCGATCCGGATCGTCGGCAGGCGCGGACCCGCGGCCGGCGGAACGCGCTCCAGCGCATTGCACGGCAGCACGGTCGGCCGGCGGCGGGAGGAGGTCACCGGCAGCCATTTCAGGCAGGTGTGCCAGACGCCCTTGGGGGCCACCGCGGCCACGAAGACGAGGCGCCCGTTGGCGAACTGCGGCACCGAGTCGGACCGGTCGATCGCGACGACGAGCTCCCGCCGGAAGTCACGGTTGGCGTACGAGGTCCGGAGCTCGCGGCGTGAGCGGTACCAGCGGCTGTTCACCACGCCGCGGCGCACGAGCGTGCGCTGCTTCACGTCGAAGATGTCGGCGAAGTCCGACTCGATCGCGATCTCGACCGTCAGGTACACCGTCCGGCGGCCGTAGTTGACGATGTCGAGATCCTCGTGGACGCCGCCCGAGACCGTCCGATCGAGCCGGACCGAGAGGCTGTGGCGTTCGATCGGGCCCTCGGTGTCGAGCAGCGCCTCGTTCGTGAACTCGAAGCGCGCCGAGAAAAACGCGATCGGCGACGAGTTGAGGAGCACCGGTCGCTGACCGTTGAGCCACAGGCCATAGCCGGACACGAACCTCGTGTCGCGGGCGAAGAAGCCCTCGTCGTGGTCGGCGCGGATGCTCGCGTCGGGCTGCGAGACCACGACCCGGTCGTCGCGGTTGATCGTGACGGCCGAGGGGCCGACCGGGACGGCGAGCGGCACGGAGGTCGGTCAGCCGGCCGGTCGAGCGAACGAGGCGATCACGCGCCGGCCGGCCGCGCCTGCAGGGCGGCCTCCAGGCGGTCCGCGGCGGGCAGCACGAAGTGGCAGGCCACGAGGGCGAGGAACGCCACCGTGATCGTCATGATCGGCATGACCAGGATGGTACTGACGATCGCCACGAGGGCGGCGGCCCCGCCGAAGACCCCGAGACGCACGGGATGGGCGACGATCAGCAGCGTCGCCAGGCGTGCGGCGCCGCGCGGCGCGAGCCGGCGGTCCGGATCGGCGAGGAGCGCCCAGAACGCGAGGCCGAACGTCCACAGCACGAACAGGCCCCAGCCGGCCAGGGTCATGAGCGTCCAGCCGAGCGGCCCGGGGTTCAGCACCCCGAGCAGGACGTTCACCCCGAGGACGAGCGAGACGAACGCGATGAGCAGCGCCGATCCGACCGCCGGCAGGGCGCGCCGGCGGGCCTCCTCGATCCCGTCCGAGAAGCGGACCGACTCGCCGCGGGCGATCAGCCCCGCCAGGCGGAAGAGGGCCAGCGTCGGGAGCCCGAGCAACGCCGCGGCAAGGAAGAGCGCCGGTGACCGGACGCTGGCCAGCATGAGGATCAGGAACCCCGCGCCCCACAGCGCGTTGGCCGCGACGAGCCGGATCGAGTGGTAGTAGAAGTCGGACGCCGCGGACCGGAAGGCGCCGCCGAGGCTCGGCGCACGCGCTCCGTCCGGCTCAGCCCTTGACACCGGCCGCCGCGATCCCCTCCACGAAGTAGCGCTGGAAGAAGAGGTAGAGCGCGAGGATCGGCAGGGTGGCGATCACGACCACGGCCATGAGCTCCGGCCACCTGGTCGAGTACTGCTCCTGGAACAGCACGAGCCCGATCGGGAGCGTCGCGTTGTTCCGCTCCGTCAGGATGATCAGCGGCCAGAAGAACCCGTTCCAGCTGCCCTGGAACTGGAGGATCGCCACGGCTGCCAGGGCAGGCGTGGCCAGCGGCAGCATGATCCGCCAGAAGGTCGTGAAGAAGCCCGCTCCGTCGAGCTTGGCCGCCTCCTCGAGCGCGACCGGGATCGACATGAAGTACTGGCGCAGCAGGAAGATCGACGGCGCGGCGACGGCGAGGACCACGACCACCCCCACGTACTGCAGGTTGCCGCCGAGCAGGCCGACGCTCCTGAGGATCTGGTAGACCGGCACCAGCCGAAGGGGGTCCGGGATCATCATGGTCGCGAGGACCAGCAGGAACAGGAACTCGCGGCCGGGAAACCGCAGCCGTGCGAAGGCGTAGCCGGCCATGCTGCCGAGGACCAGATTCGAGATCGTGACCGCGATGGCGATCCCGAGGCTGTTCGCGAACAGCACGGGGATCGCGGGGTCCAGCTCGGTGAAGGCATTCTCCCAGCCGCGCAGGCTGACCGGGTTCGGGATGAAGGTCAGGCGGACCGAGTCCGCCTGCGTCTTGAACGACGTGATCACCGTCCAGGTGAACGGCAGGAACATCAGGAGCGCATAGCCGATCAGCACGACGTACGCCACCCGGCGGCGCCAGCCGGACGAACGGTCGCCGACCGGCGCGATCCCCGGCTCGCTGAGGGCGGTCTGGGGACGGATCGCCTGGGTGGTGGCCGCGCCGCCCGGGATGGTCGTCATCGGTCGCCTCCTACCAGCTCGGCGCCTGGCCGAAGAGCCGGCGCTGGACCAGGGTCGCGCCGAAGATGATCACGAACAGGATGATCCCCACGGCTGCGGCGTATCCGAAGTGGAACTCGCGGATGGCCTCCCGGTACAGGTAGAGCACCATCGTGGTGAGCGAGTTGGCCGGCTCGCCCCCGGAGCCGCCGGCGATGATCGCCTGGTCGAACAGCTGGAGGGCGCCGATGACCGAGACGGTTGCCACGAAGTAGTGACCGGGCCGCAGGAGCGGGAAGGTGATCTTCCAGAACGCCTGCCACGGCCCGGCGCCGTCGATCGCGGCCGCCTCGTAGATCTCGCGGCTGATCGTCTGGAGGAAGGACAGGTAGAACAGCATCATCGTGCCCGACGTCGTCCAGGCGTTGAGCAGGATGATCGAGTTCATCGCGGTGGAGCTGTTGCCGACCCAGTTGTGGCCGGGCCCGAAGCCGAGCGCCTGGAAGAGCGGGTTGAGCCCGAGCAGCGAGCGGACCTCGTTGAAGAGCCCGCTGGGGCTCATGATGAAGATGAAGAGCACCGTGATCGCCGCCGAGCTCGCGATCGCCGGGAAGTAGAAGGCGGCCCGGAAGAAGGTCTGGCCGCGGATCTTCTGGTTGACGACGACGGCCAGGAAGAGGCCGAGGGCCATCTGCAGCGGCACGACGAGCGCCGCGTAGTAGATGGTGTTGGTGACGGACCGCTGGAAGACCTTGTCGCCCAGGATCTCCTGGTAGTTGGCGATCCCGATGATCTCGCGGGGACGGGTCGTCCACTCCCAGAAGCTGATGTACAGGGCGTAGAGAATCGATCCGATGTTCAAGACAAGAAACAGCGCGATCGGGATCGCGATCAGGCTGTAGGCGGCGATCAGCTCCGATCGGCGCTCACTCCTGCCGGCCAATGCGGATGGGCGGCTGCCCGCGGCGGCCATGCCTCTCCTCCCACCGAATGGTCGATGAGGGCCCGTGGGCACGGGCCCCCATCGCGGGTCTACTGGAGGTTCGAGTCGATTGCGGCCTTGGTCGCGTCGGCGACCTCCTGCGCGCCCCCGGTGCCCTCGAGGGCCGCGGTGAACGCGTTGTTGAACGCGTCGTTGATCTCGCTGAAGCCGGGGATGAAGCTCCACGGCCGAGCGTACTCGGCGCCCTGGATGAGGATCTCCTTGCCGGCCGCGCCGGTGACGTCCTTGCGCGACGGGTTGGCGACGCCACCCTCGGTCCAGGTCGTCATGCCGTCCTTGCCGGTGAGGTACGAGAGGAGGACCCACGAGGCATCCTTGTTCTTCGAGTCCGCACCGATCGAGTACGACACGGTGAACGCGAGCGTCGCCTTGCCGCCCGCACCTTCGGGCATCTCCGCCCAGGCGTACTTGACCTCGGGGAAGGTGTCCTTCATGTACGGATCGACCCAGCCGCCCTCGAAGATGATCGCCGACTTCTCCTCGCCGAGCGCCTGGCCGCACCAGTCGACGCCCAGATCCGAGGGCCGCTGGCCCTGACCGTTCTTGAAGAGGTTCAGGTACCACTCGATCCCGGCGACGGACTCGGGGCTGTCGATGGCGGCCGCCGTCTTGTCCTCGTTGAAGAGGCCGCCGCCGTTCTGGTAGACGAAGGCCAGCGCCCGGTCCATCGTGGAGCTCAGGCAGAGCGGCGATTCGACGCCGCTGGCCTTGAGCTTGTCCGCGGCGGCCACCAGCTCCTCCTGGGTCGTCGGCGGCTCGACTCCGGCCTCCTCGAGCATCGTCGAGTTGTAGGCCATGGCCAGCGTGTTGCCGTCCTTGGGCAGGCCGTAGATCTTGCCATCCGGGCCCTTGAAGGCGTTGAGGTAGCCCTCGTAGAACTGGCTGGCGTCGAAGCCGGACTTGGCGATGTAGTCGTCGAGCGGCTCGAGCAGGTCGTCGTCGATCCAGGTCGGCGCGAGGGATGAGTCGACGTAGAAGAGATCCGGCGGCTCCTGCGCGCTGAACTTGGCCGCCATCGCCGCCGGGTACTCACCCGCGACCGGCTCGAAGCGAACCTTGATCTTGGGATAGGCAGCCTGGAAATCCTCCAGCAGCTTCTCGAGGATGGGCGCCTCGACGGCACCGGCGCTCCAGCCGGAGAGGACGAGGTCGCCCTCGACGGCGGCGGGATCGAAGCCGGCTCCGCCGGCGCTGGCACCGGGGGCGGCGCTCGTGCCACCACCGGCAGGACTGGGGGTCGACCCGCCTCCGGTGCATGCCGAGAGCGCCAGGGCGGCAGCCGCGGTCAATGCGAACAACGAACGACGCATGGTGCTCCTCCACGAATCGACATTCGCGGCGCTGGGGCCGCGGTGTCGGAAACCGCACTGTCGGACAGTGGAGCCGTGGCGTCAAGGGCCGGCCGGTCCTGCCTTTCGCGTCCGCTCCGGCGGCTCGAGGTC
>JACDAV010000132.1 GCA_013695255.1 Chloroflexota bacterium | reverse complement strand
TCCCGCCCAGGGATGAGTGGCCCCGCTTCGCCGAGCGCGGCGTGCGCAAGTACCCGCAGATGGGCGACCTCTCCTGCCGCTCGGCGCTGACGATCCATCGCGGGACGGCGCACGGCTCGCCGATCGCTCGGCCGGTCCTCGTGCTGGGGGTCGACACCCGCCGCGCCGAGCACTCGGACAAGCACGACCTGGTGGTCACCCGCGGCTACTTCGACGCGCTGCCCGATTCGCTGCGCGCGCACCTGCGCTGCCGCGTCGCCGACACGCTCGAGCCCCTCGCCCAGAAGCACGACATCGAGGGCCTCGTCATGGGGGTCGAGTAGCCGGTCGCCGCTGGGCGTTAATCGACGAACGAGGGTATGGTTGCGTAAGCAACAACGCAGCCGTAACCATCCAGTGGAGACCCCGATGCCCATCCAGCTCAGCGAAGAGATGCAGTCGTTCCTCAGCCAGCCGATCCCCGCCGTCGTCAGCACCGTCCGGAAGGACGGCTCGGTCCAGATGAACCCCATCTGGTACGACCTCGACGGCCACCGGATCCGCCTGAATCCGACCACCAGCCGGCGGTGGGGGAAGCGCCTCGACGCGGGAGCCGAGGTCACGCTCTTCTTCATCGACCCGAACAACATGTGGCGGTGGGCGGAGATCCGCGGCCGGGTGACGGGGAAGACGCAGGAGGGCGGCGAGGAGCACATCGACACGCTTTCCAGGCGCTACCTGGGGCACGACTACAGCGACCACCGAACGGACGACCCGCGGCAGGTCGTCGTCGTCGAGCCCCTGCGCATCGGCGGCACGATCGACGCCACCTGACCCCCGGACGGGCGACCCTGATCGCCGCCCGTCTATCCTCCGGCGGTGACGCGGCTGCGCATCCCCGATGACGTCCTCTCGGCGGCCCATGCTCGAGCACGGGCGCGCGGCCAGCGTGACTGGACGGAGGCGGACCGGCTCCGCGGCGAGATCGAGGCGGCGGGCTGGAAGGTCGTCGACCGAGGCACGGATTTCGCGCTGTCGCCGGCGAGCGCGCCGGACCTCGTGGAGGCGGGCGGCCGCCGGTACGGGAGCAGCGCCTCGGTGCCATCGCGACTTGCCGACGCGCCGGTCGGCGTGGCGACCATCGTCGTCGTGGCGGGCGACGCGCCGGCGAGGCTCGAGCAGGTGATCGGGACGCTCCGGGAACATGCTCCAGACGGCACGCAGCTCGTCATCGTCGGCGACGACCCGCGCCCGGAGCAGGCAGCGGCGCTCGACCTCATCGAGCGTGACTCCGAACAGCCGGGCGTCGCGACCGAGATCATCCGGACCAGCGCGCCGCTCGGCCGCGCGGCGGCGCTCAACGCCGGGATCCGCCGGGCTGCGGCTCCGATCGTCGTGCTCCTCGACGCGAGCGTCGAGCCGACCGGCGACCTCGTCACGCCGCTTGTCGCCGCGCTACACGACCCGACGGTCGCCGTGGCCGGCTCGCCGGGTCTCGTGTCCGGGGATCTGCGCCGCTTCCTCCCGGCGCCCGCGGGTGATGTCGACGCGATCGGCGGCGGGTGCCAGGCGTTTCGCCGGGAGGACTACATCGCTCGGGGACCGCTCGACGAGCGATTCCTGCATCCGGCGAGCCTCGATGCCTGGTGGAGCCTGGCGCTTCGCGACGGGGGAGAGGAGGGGCAGCATCGGCGGGCGGTCGCGTTCGACGATCTGCCGCTGCGCCACCGCGAGGACGGCCCCGCGAACGTCTCCGGGACCGATCACGAGCGGCTGGCGAAGCGCAACTTCTATCGGCTGATCGACCGGTTCGGGTGGCGCCGGGATCTCCTGACGGGCCGGCCGTCACGGCAGAGCTGAGTCGGCGGGACCCCGAGCCAGCCCGTCATGCGCGTCCGCCGCATACATGGCGGGCGAGGCGCCCTAACGAAGGCGCCGGATCCGCGTTGTCGAGGTAGAGGCCTCGCGGCATGACATCGTTCCCCCGGCGGTGTTGTTCGACGAGGCCTCATTTCCTGCCCCCTATACTCCCCCCATGCGACGCTGGGTCTGCGTGATCGCCCTGCTCTACGGCTTCGCCGGGGACGGCTACGCGTGGAGCGCTCGCCCGCGGATCCCGGTTCCGATCGAGCGCTCGCTCGACCCCCGCGGTGACCGGCCGGGCGGGATGCCGACGGGGGCCTGGTGGCGCATTCCCTGACCGCACGCCAGCCAGCTCGCCAGATCCGTCACCGACTTGCGGTCATCGCCGCAGCGGTCGCCCTCGCAGCAGCCGTCACGGGCACGTGGCCGGCGGACGGGCCGGTGCCGGCGCGAGCGGCAGGGGACGAGGTCCGCATCCTGGGCGGCAGCCCGGCGACGCTCGACCCGGTCGAGGCCGGTGACGCCGGCAGCTCGGCGGTCATCGCCCAGCTCTTCGAGACCCTCACCGCCATCGATCCGAGCCTGACCGTCCGCCCGGCCCTCGCCGAGCGCTGGGAGCTCCTCGAGGACGGACGCCAGGTCGTCTTTCACCTGCGCGACGATCTGCGCTTCTCGGATGGCTCGCCGCTCGGCGGGGAGGACGTGGTTCGAAGCTGGCTGCGGGTGATCGATCCGCAGTCGCCATCGCCGCTCGTGGCGCTCATGCTCGGCGTGCGCGGCGCGCGCGAGTACCTCGCCGGGGAGGTCGACGCGGATGGCGTGGGCCTCCGGGCGGAGGGCAACCGGGTTGTCGTCGACCTCGTCCGGCCGGGCGGCGACTTCCCGTCGATCGTGGCCAGTCCCACGTTCTCGGTCGTTCCCGAGGGCGTCGGCGAGGATGCCGCGGCGCTGGAGCCCGGGGGCTTCGTGGGCACGGGCGGTTACGTGCTCGACGCGGTCACGCCCACGCAGCTGACCCTGAGCCGGAACGCGCACTACTGGGCCGGCCCCGCCCCGATCGGCACGATCAAGCTGATCGGGGACCTCGGCGGGCGAAGCGGCGTGACGGCGTTCGAGGAGGGTGATCTCGACTACGCGCCGATCGGTGACTTCGACGCCAGCTGGATCCGCTTCGATCCGGACCTCGGGCCGGACCTGCGCGCGGTCCCGGCGCTCTCGACGGAGTACCTGGGCTTCGACACGGCCGACGAGCCGTTCGACGACCCCCGCGTCCGACGCGCCTTCGCCAAGGCCGTCGACTGGAACCGGCTCGTGCGGCTGGCCGGATCGGCGACGGTCGTCCCGGCCACCAGCATGATCCCGCCCGGGATCCCGGGGCGCAGCGAGCGCAGCTTCCTTCCCGAGCACGACCCGGATGCCGCACGAGCGCTGCTGGCCGAGGCCGGCTACCCGGGCGGCCGGGGGTTTCCCGAGGTGACCTACCTCACCGGTGGTTCGACGGTCGACGCCGGCTTCGTGGCCGACGTCGAGCGCGAGCTGAACATCACGGTCCGGTTCGAGACGATGGACTTCGACACCTACTTCACGCGCCTCGACGACGAGCCCCCGGACATCTGGTCTCTCAGCTGGATCGCCGACTACCCGGGCGCCAACGACTTCCTCGGCGTGCTGCTCGGCTCGGAGTCCTCGAACAACTACGGGCGCTGGTCGGACGAGGCGTTCGACGCCGCGATCGAGCAGGCGCTCGAGGCGGCGGACGCGGATGCCGCTCGGGAGGCGTTCGACCGGGCGGAGGCGATCGTGCAGGAGGAGGCGCCCGTCGTCCCGCTCGCGCACGGGTCCGGCTGGGCGCTCGCCCGGGAGGGCCTGCTGGGAGCGACGGAGAACGGGCTGGGATCCCTGCGCTTCGCCGGGCTGGCATGGGACGAGTAGGCGTCGGGCGCCGGACGACGCCCGAGCGGGCGCTCCGCGCGGTCCTCCTCGCGGTCATCGCCCTCGGCCCGCTGACGTTCGCGCCGGCCGTTCGCGCCGCTGACGTCCAGTGGGGAGAGCCGACCGCGAGCGCCACGTACGGCGAGGGCATCGAGTTCAGCCAGCCCGCCACGATCGACAGCCGGATCCGCCGGGTGGAGATCCTGCTCGAGGTGCCCGGGGGCATCGGGCCGCTGGTCGTGGAGGTCGAGGGCGCGGCCGGCGCGACGACGCTCCGACACTCGCTGCTCCTGGCCGATGACCACCTCCTGCCGAACACCTCGATCACGGCCCGCTGGCGGGTGATCGCCGAGGACGGCAGCGATGCGGTTGGCCCGCCGGTCACGGTCCGCTACGCGGACACCCGGTTCGATTGGCGGACGCTGGAGGGCGACGTCGTGCGCGTCCACTGGTACGAGGGCTCGGACGACTTCGGCCGGCGCGCGCTGGAGATCGGCGATCGGGCCGTGCGCGAGACGGCGGAGCTGCTCGGCGTGACCGAGGACGAGCCGGTCGACTTCTTCGTCTACGCGAACCAGGACGAGTTCTATGAAGCCCTCGGGCCAGGGACGCGTGAGAACGTCGGCGGCCAGGCCAACGCGGAGCTGCGGACGCTGTTCGCGCTGATCGAGCCCGGCGAGATCGACGACCCGTGGGTCGAGGACGTCATCCCGCACGAGCTGGTCCATCTCGTCTTCGACACGGCGGTCGACAACCCGTACCACTTTCCGCCCCGCTGGCTGAACGAGGGGATCGCGGTCTACCTGTCGCAGTCGTACGGCGTTACCGATCGGGCGACGGTCGAGCAGGCGGCCGCCGAGGGATCCCTCATCCCGCTCGAGGGCCTGTCCGGTCAGTTTCCGACGACCCGCGACCGCTTCTTCCTGGCCTACTCCGAGAGCGTCTCGGCCGTGGACTTCCTCATCCGCCAGCACGGTCGGGACGCGCTGGTGCAGCTGGTCCGCTCGTACGCGACCGGACTGACCGACGACGAGGCATTCGAGCAGGCGATCGGCATCGACGTCGCGGCCTTCGACGCGGCCTGGCGCGCGGAGCTCGACGCGGCCGATCCAACCGAGCACGGCCCGCAGCCGGCGCCGGCCGGCCCCTTGCCGCCGGGCTGGAC
>JACDAV010000100.1 GCA_013695255.1 Chloroflexota bacterium | reverse complement strand
TCGGCGCGGACGACGCGCTCGGTCGTCCCACCGTCGCGCGCGCGCTCATGGCCCGCGGTCATGCCGAGAGCGTCGAGGATGCGTTCCGGCGCTGGCTCGGCCATGGGAAGCCGGCCTGGGCGCCCCGGGACGGGCTGGGGCCACGCGAAGCCATCGTCGCCATCCGGTCCGCGGGCGGTCTGCCGGTGCTCGCCCACTTCGGTGAGGCGCGCCAGCGGATCGGAGTCGTCCGGGAGCTGCGTGAGGCGGGTCTCGGTGGCCTCGAGGTCCACTACCGGAGCTGGGAGCGGGCGACGGTCGAAGCGGTCGGCTCGGTCGCCGCAGAGCTCCGGCTGGTCGCGACCGGCGGCAGCGACTACCACGGCGACCTCGGTCCGTACGCCGATGCTCACGCGTCGCTCTGGGTTCCGCCGGCCGTCGGCGAGGCGCTTCGGGAGGCGCTCGGCCGGTCGGCGTACCATCGGGCGCGATGACCGACCTCGCACCGCCGCACCGCCGCCCGCTGCCGATGCTGGACCTCTCGGCGCCCATCGGGGTGGCCGGGCCGCCGGCCGCTCCCGTCTCCGGCGACGTCCGCCTCGACGAGTACCGGCCCGAGGCCCGCGCCCTGCCGCGCTTCTTCGTCTGGACGCTGGGCTGCCAGATGAACCGGAGCGACTCGGAGGAGATGGCGGGACGCCTGCTTGCCGCCGGCTGCCAGCCCGCGAGCGACCTCGAGACGGCCGACCTCGTCGTGATCAACACCTGCGCCATCCGCGAGCAGGCGGAGCAGAAGGTGATCGGTCGCCAGGGGCAGCTCCGCCGCCTCAAGGACACGAACCCGTCGCTGCGCGTCGTCCTGACCGGCTGCTCCGTGCGCGAGTCGGACCGGGCCGGCCTGGGCAAGCGCTACCCGGCCGTCGATCTCTTCCTCCGACCGGACGAGGAGCCGGAGCTCGTCGATCGCCTCGGTCTTGCGTCGGCGCAGGCGGCGATCGGGCAGACCGGCGGGCTGACCGGCGGCCTGACCGGCAGGATCGGGGCGACAACCGTCGTGGGCCGGACCACCGTCGGCGTCGCCGATCGGCTGGCCGGCACACGCGCCGTCGCCGTCGCCGGCGGTGTGGTGGCCCGCGGGTCGGCGATCAGCGCCTGGCTGCCCATCGTCTACGGATGCGACAAGACCTGCACGTACTGCATCGTTCCCTTCAGCCGCGGCCCTGAGCGAAGCCGGCCGTTCGACGAGATCGTGACCGAGGCGCGCGCACTGGCGGCCGCCGGATACCGGGAGATCACGCTGCTCGGCCAGAACGTCAACAGCTACGGCCACGACCTCGCCCCGGAGCCCCGCTTCGGCCACGTCGCCACGGAGCGATGGGCCGGCCGGCGGCTCGACCTCGGGTCTCGGCCGGACCTGGCCGAGCTGATCCGGGCGATCGACGGCCTCCGCACGGCCGACGGGGCGCCCGCCATCCCGCGCCTGCGCTTCGTGACCAGCCACCCGTGGGACCTCTCGGACCGCCTGATCGCCGCGATGGCCGAGTGCCCGTCCGTCTGCGAGCACCTTCACCTGCCCGTCCAATCCGGCGACGATGCCGTCCTGCGCCGGATGGGTCGCCAGTACACGATCGAGCATTACCTGGAGCGGCTGGCCCGGATCCGCGAGGCGGTCCCCGAGATCGCGATCTCGACCGATGTGATCGTCGGCTTCTGCGGCGAGACGGAGGCCCAGTTCGAGGCGACGCTGCGGCTGCTCGAACGCGTCCGCTACGATCAGGTCTTCGCCGCCGCCTACTCGCCGCGGCCCGGCACGCCGGCCAGCCGGCTCCCGGACGACGTGCCCGCGACCGACAAGCGGCGACGCCTGAACGCCCTGCTCGCGCTGCAGGAGGCGATCGGCCACGAGCGCAACCGGGCCTGGCTCGGCCGCCAGATCGAGGTCCTCGTCGACGCCGTGACACCAGCCCGGTCGCACGATCACGACGTCGCGCCGGGGGAGGGGAGCGCGGCGGCCCCATCGGCGGGGTCCGTGCGTCTGTCCGGCCGAACCCGTCATCACAAGCTCGTCCACCTGGCCGGCGAACCCTCGCTCGTCGGCCGGCTGGCGAAGATCCGTGTCGACCATGCGGGCCCGTACGCGTTGCGAGGCAGCCTGGTCGCGTCGTGACCGCGGCGCCACCGTCGCCGGCACCGCCACTGCTGGTCATCGCCGGGCCTACGGCGACCGGCAAGACCGAGCTCGCGATCCGGGTCGCCGAGGCACTGGTCGCGGAGGGCGTGTCGGCCGAGATCGTGTCGGCCGACTCCCGACAGGTCTATCGCGGGCTCGACATCGGCACGGCCAAGGCGACCGCCGCCGACCGCGCCCGCGTCCCGCACCACGGGCTGGACCTCGTCGATCCCGACCGGCCCTTCTCGGTGGCCGACTTCGCCGCCCATGCACGCGACGTGCTCGGTGCGATCGGCGCGCGTGGCGGGCTGGCAATTCTGGTCGGCGGCACCGGCTTCTACCTGCGCGCCGTGGGCCGCGGACTGGACACCGACGCGCTGCCGCACGACCCCGACGTTCGAGAACGGATCGAGACCGAGCTGGCGCTTGGCGGGCTGCCGGCC
>JACDAV010000048.1 GCA_013695255.1 Chloroflexota bacterium | reverse complement strand
CGCTGCTTCAGTCCATGGCCGATGCCGGCGGGGGCCACTTCTACTTCATCGGCAGCCTGCCGGAGATCCGCGACCACATCACGGGCGAGGTCGGCGAGGCGCTCGAGATCGTCGCCCGCGACGTCGTTCTCGAGATCACGGCGCCCGAGTCGGTGGAGATCGAGTCGATGACACCGTTCCGGGTCACCCGGAAGGGCAGCCGGACGCTCATCCAGCTCGGCGATCTCGTGTCCGGGCAGGTCCTCCGGCTCGTGCTGCGGCTGCGGTTCCCGTACGGGGAGGTTGGGCGGGAGATCGGCGCGCTGGTGGGGCTGAGCGACCGGGACGACGTGTTCCGGACGGCGGCCCCGGCGCTCGCGCCGGTCGCGGTGGCGTGGGCGTACGACGAGCACGTTCGGAACGATCGGCAGCCGCGGGACGGCGAGGTCGATCGGGCGGTCGCCGAGGTCTTCGCCGCGCGCGCCCGCCAGGAAGCCGTCCGGCTCAACCGCACGGGCCAGTTCGACGCGGCCAGCCAGGCGCTGGCCGGTGTCGCCCGGAGGGTGGGGGAGTACGCGGGGTCCGATCCCGCGATGCTGGGCGTGGCCGCCGAGCTCGACCAGGAGGCGGCGACGTTTGCCGCGCCGATGCCGGAGATGTCCCTCAAGGAGGTCCACTACGCAGCGTCGAACACGATGCGAGCGCGGACGGCCGACGGCAAGGCGGTGAAGCGGCCCGGCGCGTGAGGGTTGGGGCAGCGGCGGCGGGGGCGCGTGTCGGCGCCCGCCTCCCGACAGGGCAGGGTGGAAGTGCCGGCTGCCGCTTGCCTCCCGCGCGTTTACGCGCCCGGGTCGTGGTAGACGTGCGGGCCGCGCCTGCGGCGCCGCCGGCCAGCCCATCGCACGCTCACACCGACCCGAAGCGGGGTGGCAGCTCCCTCGAGGGTCGGATACAACGCACCTCGCGCGTAGGTGACGCGAACGGCGCGCCGCACGCCGCCGCACGACCAAGGTCGCGGCCGCTGGCGTTGGCGTTGGCTTGGCGCGCCAGTGTCGGCGCCCTGAGTTCGCGACGACGCCCCAGCGCCTGCCGGCGGAGACCTACCTGCCGGCCGGCGTCTCCTCTCGCTCCGCGGTCGGGGCCGGAAGGATCTGCGCGCTGCCAGCTGCCGGCCGGATCTCGCTCTCCTGACCGTCGTCCCAGTGGACGCGGTAGTTCACGCGACCGGCCGACTCCCGGGCCTCGAGGATCTCGCCTTGCCGTGATGCCTTGCCGACCCGCTCCGACTCGATGACGATCCGGTCGCCCACCTGCCCAGTCATGGCACACCTCGCGTCGCTTACCGTATTGGGACCGATTATGCCTCGCCGATGCCCGAACGGACCGACGGACTTCTGGTGAAAATGATCGCCGCGCCGGCGGCCAGGCTCGGTAGCTGGTCGGCGCCGCGGAATGTGACGGGATCGATGCGGGATGCGGTCCGGCGATGCGATTTTGGCCGAGCGCGGGCACCGGCCGATACGCGAACATGGGCGCGCCCACGGCGTCGGGAGAGCCGACAGCCGGCTCTCAGCCACATCGTTTGTTCGGGAGGCGAGTCAACATGGATCTGGTCCTGATCGTCCTGCGCCTGATCCACATCGTGAGCGGCGTGCTCTGGGTGGGCGGCGCCTTCCTCGTGTTCCGCTTCGTCGAGCCGGCGATCAAGGACCTCGGTCCGCAGGGCGAGCCGTTCATGTCGCGCGTCGGGCCCCGGCTGCCGCCGTACTTCATCACCGTGTCGGGCCTGACCGTGCTGGCCGGCACGGCCCTGTTCTGGATCGACTCCGGCGGCGATCCCATCGGGTGGATCACGCGCGACGCGACGGGGCTGGCGTTCGGGATCGGCGGGATCGCGGCCTGGATCGCCTTCCTGCTTGGCCCGATCGCCTTCAAGCCGATTTTCGAGGAGATGGAAGCCGCGGCCGCGGCGATGAAGTCGGCCGGCGGACCGCCGACCCAGGAGATGGTCGCCCGGATGGAAGCCGTGCAGGAGCGACTGGCGCGCGTGAACGTGGTTGATCTCGTGATGCTTGGGATCGCGGTCGTCACGATGGCGATCGCCCGGTACCTGTAGGGCGGTCCCCCGCGGACGTCGCCGCGCGGCTTCGGAGGGAACGAGGCGGACTCGTCGGCCGACGCGGCCGTGTTGCCGAGGCGCACCGGGCGTGACACACAGGTGGCACGTGGCCATCCGATGGTGAGGCCCGCAGGAGGTCGTACCGGGACCTCCGAGAGCCGAGGGCCTTCCGATGGTCGCTGGTGTCGTCTCCGTGTCCGCCGGGAGGGCGGGCTCGGGCAGCTGGTTCGAGCGCCGCTCGTGCCTGGACAAGGTGCCGTTCGCCTCGCGCCACGAGGCGCGGGCGGCCGCGCGCTCCGTCGAGCGCCGCTACGGCGGCCGGCTCGAGCCGTACGCGTGCCGCTTCTGCGACGGCTGGCACGTCGGGCACCAGATGGCACGGCGCTGACGTGGACGCGCACCTCGTCTGCGACTACTGCCACATGCTGCTCGAGGGCGACCTGGACGAGGTCGTCACGCCGTCGACGACGATCTGCGGCGAATGCAACCGCGCGCAGCTGTGCGAGGACGAGATCTTCGAGCGCGACGCGGCGGACGGCGAGCTGGACGGGGAGTTCGAGTGACCGGTGGACGGGTGACTGCGCGAGCTTCATCGTCCACACGCCGTATCGACGGATGGCGGTCGGCATGTCACGCTCGGGCGGCGGCGGTCCCCAGAGCCGCTCGTCAGTTGCGCAGAGGCCCGCATCGGACCATGGGCATGAATCGTGTGCGCGTGCCTGCCGGCACGGGCAAACGCGCGTCAGAGATCGAGCACGAACCGGAGCGCCGCGTCCAGGCGGTCGAGCGCCTCCGGGCTCAGGCGACCGACCCTCGACCCGAGCAGGGCGGTCGGCAGCGTGGCCGGCTGGTCGCACTTGACCCATCCGTCCCGCGGCAGGCCGGATTCGCGTCGGGTGACCCTGACGAGGAACGGCGGTTCGAACTCGGCCGCCCGTGGGGCGCTCGTCATCGGCACGACCACCGTTGTCGAGGAGCCGCGGAGGCGCCGCGTCTGGACCACCACCGCCGGGTGCGGGCCCTTGATCACGTGGCCGCCGAGATCCGGGAAGGCGGCGAAGTGCACGTCACCGCGCGCCGGGCCGGCGTCGGCGGTCGTGCGCCCGATGCCTACCACTCGAGGTCCGCCCACAACCTGGCGGTGACCGGCAGGAACGCGTTCGCCCAGTCGAGGTTCTCCTCGTTCTGGGCCTCGATGGCCGCGTCGAGCCGTGCCTGCTCCGCGTCCTCCAGCGTGCGGCGAAGCGATGCCGCGATGACCGCGCTGACGCTGTCGCCGCTCTCGGCTGCGGCCGCCTTCACCACCTCGAGGAGGTCAGTCGGCAGGCTGATCGACAGCTTCGAGTGGCTCCCGGGGTTGCGCTCATCCCCGTACGGGCGCAGTGCCTCACGCAACATCCGAGCCCGACGCGTGCTCTCACTCATGGTACGACCGATGGTAGGACAACTCATATGACCCGTCAAGTGGAACGGGACGCGTCGTGAGCCGTCGGGTCGTGCTGCGCAACGAGCGCAGCGGCGCCGACACGCGGCATCTCGAGGCCTACTTGGACGAGGCTGGGAACCTGCACATCGACGGGCACGACCTCGGACCGGGTACCAGTCTCGTCCGCGACGACGGCGAGTACGAGTGGTTCCGGACCATCCCGGCCTCCGAGCTGCCGCGGCTCGTCGAGCTGCTGGGCGGTAGTGAGGGCGATGAGATCCTCGACCTGCTCGCGCGCCGGTACACCGGCCGTGCCTCGTACGAGCTCGAGCGGGTCATCCGCGAGAGCGGCATCCGCAGCGAGCTGAGCACGTGGTGATGGCCAGCATGCCACCGCCAGGTCGGGCTCCGCGGGCTGCAAGGGCCTCCCGCAAGCCGTCGGTGCCCGCCCGACCCCGCCCGCCCGTCGGGCGCCAGCCCAGACGCAGGCATGCCAGCCTGCCGTTCACCGACAGCGCCGTGGCGCACCAGGTCCTGACGGAGATCGGGCGGCTGATCGGCCGCGTCGCGGTCGTGCCGTACGCCCGCGTTCGGACCGTTCACGTGTTCGTGCTGAGGGGCGATCGGGGAATCGGCCTGCTCGCGGAGCGCGACGAGCATCGACCGGACGAGCCCGGCGTCTACCAAACCACGGCGAGCGTGTACCTCCCGGAGCGGGCCGGTGAGCCCGGTCGAGTCCTCGAGCTCGAGACGCACAGCTGGGACGCCCAGACATACGCGGCCGACTCGGGCGACCGATCCTGGCTGGACGTGCCAAAGCCGAAGGTCTACGCCGAGCGCGATCGCCGGACGGCGGAGGTGGCCGCGCGGCTCGATCGCCTGGCCGGGTTCGAGCTGCCGGCGGGCGGCACGCCCGCGCTGAACGCCGGGCTGACGCCGGACGAAGTCGCTCGGCTCATGGCCCATGGCCAGGACGCCTCATGACCGGCTCCATCGAGCCGGTTCTGCGGAATCAGGCCCCAGCTCGAGACCGCGTAGGACGGATCGCGGGATCGCCGTGCGGCCACGGCTCGCCGTTGTTCAGTCGGGCGAAGGCGATCAGGAACGGACCCGCGGCCATGTGCCAGCGCTGGCCAGCCGATCCGATCGCATCGAGCGACAACGTGCGCGGTGACCGGCCCGACTCCGCCGCCGCGATGATCGCCGGCCAGGCATCGAGAGTGGAGGTGAACCGTCCGATCACCCTCGTGGACGGGATCAGCCTGAGTTGGTACTCCACCGCGCCATCGAGGCAGATCTCGGTCTTCTCGCCGGGCTTGCGTGCATACGGGTTCGGGACTGCTCGCGCCCAGAACTCGTCCGTCAGCTCCGGGATCTCCAGGTCATCGTCGTCGATGTTCGTGGTCATGACGTTCGCGCTTCGTGGCGCGCCGTGCGGAGATGAGCCGCGGCGTGTCGCCGCGCACGGACGTTATCACGACGAGCAGCCGCCCCTGTCTGGACCATCCGATCGTCTTCGCCCGCGTGTCGGTCGGGTCCGACCGGTCGACGTCAACCCACGCGAGCGGGTCGTGGATCACGGTTCGCGCCTCTTCGAAGGACACCCGGTGCTTCCGCCAGTTGACCGCCGCCTTGACGGGGTCCCAGCTGGCCTCGCGCACCTCCGCACATTAGCCACCGCCGCTTACCTCGCGGTTACCCGATGATCACCGCGGCCTTACCGCCTACTCGCCTTACCCCCGCCCAGCAGAGGATCGTCGAGTGGGACGAGGGTCCCCTCGTCGTCATCGCGGGTGCCGGGACCGGCAAGACCCGCGT
>JACDAV010000025.1 GCA_013695255.1 Chloroflexota bacterium | reverse complement strand
GCGGCGAACGACAAGTTCCGGCGCCGGTTCGGGACCGTGGAGCGCCTGGCCGCCGAGGGCGGCACGCCCCTCCGCGACCTCGACTTCGCGGCGCTCGACCAGCTCTGGAACGTGGCAAAGGCAGAGGAACGCGCGGGCGGGACAGCCCCCGCCGGCAGGAGGAGCGGCACGTGACGATCGGCAATCGCGCAGTGGTCCGGGCCGACGGGCGGGCGCCGACGGAGCTCCGGCCGGTCACGCTGACGCTCGGCGTCCTGAAATGGGCGGAGGGGTCGTGTCGCATTCGGGTCGGCGACACGGAGGTGCTGTGCGCGGCCACGATCGCGGACCGGGTTCCGCCGCACCTGCGCGGCAAGGGCACCGGCTGGGTCACGGCCGAGTACGCGATGCTCCCCCGCGCGACGGCCGAGCGGAGCGACCGCGAATCCGTCAAGGGCCGGATCGGCGGACGGACGCACGAGATCCAGCGGCTGATCGGCCGCTCGCTCCGCGGGGTGGTGGACCTCGGCCGGCTGGGCGAGCGGACGATCACGGTCGACTGCGACGTGCTCCAGGCGGACGGCGGCACGCGGACCGCGTCGATCACAGGCGGGTACGTGGCGCTCGGCGCGGCCCTGATCACCTACGGGATGGAGCGCCTGCTGGTCTCGAAGATCGCGGCCGTCAGCGTCGGCATCGTCGACGGCGTGCCCCTGCTCGACCTCGACTACCCCGAGGACTCGCGCGCCGAGGTCGACTTCAACGTCGTCGGCACGGACGCCGGCACCTATGTCGAGCTCCAGGGCACGGCCGAGGGCAAGCCCTTCGACCGAGCGGCCGTGGATGGGCTTCTCGACCTCGCCGGCCAGGGCCTCGAGCGCCTGTTCGAGGTCCAGGGCGAGGCGCTGGCCACCGTCCGCCGCTGACCGGTGCGGCTCGTCGTCGCGACGCGGTCACGGCACAAGCTCCGCGAGCTGCGTCTGCTGCTGGCGCTCGAGTCGACGGAGCTCCTCTCGCTCGAGGATCTCGCCGTCCCCGGCGACCCGGTCGAGGACGCGACCACGTACGAGGCGAATGCCGCGGCCAAGGCGCGCTGGGCGGTGCGGGAGACGGGGCTGCCGGCGCTTGCCGACGACTCGGGGCTGGAGGTCGACGCGCTGGGTGGCGCGCCCGGTGTGCGAACACGGCGCTATGCGGGCGAGCACGCCACGGACGACGACAACAACCGCAAGCTGCTGAACGCGCTCGAAGGACGTCCGCCGGTGCGGCGGGGGGCCCGCTACGTGTGCGTGCTCGCCATCGCCGTGCCGGCGGATCGAGGTCCGCGCGGCGGTCTGCCGGTCAGGACGCGCCGCGGGATCTGTGCCGGCCGCATCGCGACCAGGTCGCGGGGCGGGGGCGGCTTCGGCTACGACCCGATCTTCGAGCCGGCCGGCGAGCCGCCCGGCGGCCGCACGTTCGGGCTCTGGTCCGCCGCCGAGAAGAACCGCGTGTCGCACCGCGCCCGAGCCGCGCGACGGATGGCGCCGGTGCTCCGGGACCTGGGCTTCCGCTGACGGCCGGGCGCCCGGCACCGCTCGTCATCCGACTCCGCTCCCGGTCAGGGCTGCGGCGACGGCTGGGCGGACGCGGCGGGTCCGGTCGTGGGCCGCCGGGTCGGCCATGCCGCGGGCGGCACGCCGGGCTCGGTGAAGGCTGCCGCGGCGACGGCCCGGATGGCGGCGATGTCCGGGAACTGGACGGACCCGTAGTCGTTCGTGCCCTCGGTCACGAGCGGATCCCGGAGGACGATGCGCACCGTCCGGTCGGCGTCGATCTCCTCGGCCAGGCCGGCGAGGGCCGGCAGGCGCTCCGGCGGAAGATCGGTCCTGACCGTGTCACCCAGCGCCTCGAGCAGCGCTGGGACCCGAAGGAGCAGCGTGTCGCCGCGCACCGCGGCATTGCGGATGGCGACCAGGATCTGCTGCTGGCGCTGCGCGCGCGTGAAGTCCGACTCCCCCGCCGAGCGGCGGATCCGGGCGTAGGCCAGGGCGTTCTGGCCGTCGAGGTGGTGGCGCCCGGCGCGGATCGACCAGCCCCGGCGCTCGCCCCCGAACCCGTCGTACTTCGGGTCGTTCAGGTCGCGGGCCACGTCGACGTCCACACCGCCCACCGCGTCGACCATCTTCACGAAGCCCGCCATGTCGACGAGCGCATGGTGGTGGATGGGGATGCCGAGCAAAGTCCCCACGGCTTCACGGAGTGCGGCCGTCCCGCCCTCCGGGAACTCGTCCGGGTTCCGGTTGGCGTAGTTCATCAGCGAGTTGAGCTTCGGCGCCCAGATGCGGCCGCCGGACATCGGGACGTTGACCAGGTCCCGGGGCAGTGACAGCATCGTCAGCGTCTCACCGACGGGATCGAGCGACGCGACCATCAGCGTGTCCGTCAGCAGCGCCGTCCGCCCGGGAGCTGCGTCCACCCCGATCAGCAGGATGTTCAGCCGTTCGGTCGTCCCGGGCTCGATTGGCGTCATCGGCGCTCCGACAGGAGCCTGGAAGACCCGGCCGAAGCTCTGCAGCCCAGAGCCGATCCAGGCCCCGTAGGCATGCGGCGCCGCGACGAACATCATGATCAGCGCCAGGCCGATCCACGTCCGGCCGCCTGGCCTGGCCGGATAGCGAGCGTCCAGGAACGCCTGGCCGACCGATGCCAGCCGCCACAGCAGCACGAGGCCGTTGAGCACGAGCAGCCCGCTCAGCGCGGACGGGACGATGAGCGAGGCGGCCACCCGGCTGGGCGACGTGAGCTGGACGAGCAGCCAGATGAACGCGGCAAGCGCCAGCACGGGCACGGCGAAGATGGCGGCCAGCCGGATCTCCCGGTGGGCCAGCTGGCCGAGGCCGGGGACGATGGCCGACATTCCGGCTGTCACCAGGCGCCCTCGATCGCCGTTCCCCGTCGCGACGGCCGGCTGCTTCGCGCGCCCCGGCGCTGCGGTTGCTCGAGGGTGGATCGGACGGGCCGCCGAATCGCGGCGGCCGGCGTTCGTTTCGATGTTCCGGCGCGCGGCGCGCGCGTCGGGGCGGCTGGGGCGAGCGTGCACGGGCGTCCTTGATGCAGTCGAGGTGGCTGCGGCGGCAACAGTCTAGGTCGCCGCACCATGTGCCGGTCGCTCGACCCGCCGGCCGGTCGGGACATGGCGACGCCGGGCGGTCCATCAGCCTGCCAGTTACCGCCCGGCGTCGTGGTCTAGGACGCCGGATGCCCGGAGGTTGTGCCGCGGGCGCGGGCGGCAATGCCTGACACCCGCCTTCCCTCGCCCGAGACGGCTACGGCGCTGGACCGGAGACAGGGTCGCCGGTCGGTGTCGGCGCCGTGGTCGCATCCGGTGTCGGGGTCGGCTCGCTGGACGGGAGCGTTGTCGGCGTGGCCTCCGGGGTGGGGCTCGGCGTGGGCGCCGCTGTGGCACTCGGCGTGGGACTCGGCGCCGGCGTGGGACTCGGTGCCGGCGTGGGACTCGGCGCCGGCGCGGGTGTGGCCGTCGGCGTGGCGCTCGGCGCGGGTGTGGCAGTCGGCCGCGGTGTCGGCGTCGGGGTCGGCCGCGGCGTCGGCGTCGGTGTCGGCGTCACCCGCTTCGTCTAGGGCCAACGCCAGGAGTTGGTGGAGCTCGTCCGCGACGGTATGATCTGGCGGTCAGCGTCGGCGGAACCGAGGGGTGTACGGTTCCAAGCACGAAACACTCGGGGTGTAGCGAAGCCTGGCATCGCACGTGCTTTGGGAGCCTTGAGCCTCTGAGCGGTGTAGCCCGTTGGCCGCAAGCGTGATGGTGCCGAGCGAAGCGACGCCGCTTATCCTGCGGTTCGCGAGGTCTCTTGACTGTCAGCTGCGCCGATGGGCTCTAAATTCTGTTTCGGGTTTCCAGTGGCTACGGCGTCGCGTCGAGGGCCTGCCACGTTGTCTCAACCAGACCCGACCAATCTGTCTTGGCGCCGGTCCCCGCGGGGAGGTCGAAGAGCCAAGCGGAGCCGTCCTCGTATGTGACCAGCAGCTTGGTCCCGTCGGGCGAGAAGGTCGACCGGATCTGGCCCCCGTTGGTGGGGAGCTTCGGACCCAGCGCGATCGCCGGGCCGCTG
>JACDAV010000001.1 GCA_013695255.1 Chloroflexota bacterium | reverse complement strand
GCGAGCTGACGGTCGTGAGCCCGTCCGGGCGACCGATCACCTACCCCCTGATCCCGCTCTACGACGGGGATAAGGTCTACCTCACCTCGTCGACCCTCTTCAGCCGCAAGCTCGAGCACATCCGGGCGAACCCGCGGGTCGCCCTCTCGATCACCGATCCGGTGGCGACCGGGCGGTCGGACCGGGCCACGATCCAGGGCGACGCCCGGATCATCGACGAGGACCCGCACGGCGGCTGGGAGCGCCTCCTCTCCACCTGGGAGAAGAAGGAGCCGTCGATCGTGACCTTCCTCAAGGCCCGCGTGGCGCTGCCGCTGTTCTTCGAGCGGGCGCTGATCGAGGTGACGCCGAGGCGGGTCCTCTACTGGTCGGACGGGTCGGCGGCGAGCGCACCCGAGACGACGACCATCGAGCGGGAGGCCGCGTGATGCGCAGCACACCGGAGCTGGACGCGCGCGGCGGCCTGGAGAAGCTGGCCACGTATCCCTTCCACGTCCTGATTTGGGTCGGGGCGGATGGCTACCCCGTCAACGTGGCGGTCGAGGCGACGATCGATCCGGCGGCGGGCGTGGCATCGTTCGCCGTGCCGGCCGGGCTCGACCTGCCCGCCGGCGGCGAGATCTCGCTGACCGGCTCGCACATCCGGCCGCAGCCGGGCTACGGGTACGACCAGCGGCGCCACGTCACGGTCTGGGGCGCGGTCGCCACCGATCGCCCGGGCCGCCTCACGCTGACCGCCGAGCGCGCCTGGGGCTGGGACGAGGCGGAGGTCCCGTTCTTCGAGTACAGCGAGCGCTCGATCGGCCAATCCCGCAAGTACTTCGACGCGCTGTCGCGCGAGCGCGGCACGCCCGTCCGCCCGAAGCTCTCGCTCGGCTTCCTGACGCTGCGCACGACCCGGCTGCCGTTCCTGACCGCCACGATCGTGCCCGTCGCGCTCGGCATCCTGATCGCCGCCAGCGACGGCGCCTTCGACCTGCTGACCGCGGTCCTGACCGTCGTCGGCGCCTCGTTCGTCCAGCTCGCGATCAACGTCAGCAACGACGTCTTCGACGCCTCGCAGGGCGCGGACGACGCGAACGTCACGCCGACCCAGTTCAGCGGCGGATCGCGCGTCATCCAGTACGGGTTGGTGTCGTTCCGGCAGATGGCCGGCCTGACGGTCGCGTTCTTCGCCGCCGCCGCCGCCATCGGGCTCGTCCTCATGGTCCTGCGCGGCTCGCCGGCCCTGCTGGCCATCGGCGTCATCGGCTTCGTGGTCGGGCTCGGCTACACCGCCCCGCCGCTCAAGCTCGTCTACCGCGGCCTTGGCGAGATCGCGGTCGCCGTCGGGTTCGGGCCGCTCATGCTGCTGGGCGCATACGTCGTGCAGACCCGCGGCGCGCTGTCGTGGGAACCGTTCGTCGCCTCGGTTCCGATCGCGCTGCTGATCGCCCTCGTCCTGTACGTCAACGAGATCCCGGACCGGCGCGGCGACGCGAGGGCCGGCAAGCGAACGCTGCCCGTCCGGTTCTCGCCCCAGGTGGTCGTGACCGGCTACCGCGTCGCCACGCTCGCGGCCTACGCCGTGCTGCTGGTCGGGGTCGTCGCCGGGCTGCTGCCGATCCCGGCCCTGCTGATGCTCCTGACCGTGCCGCTCGCCCTGCGGGTGGAGCGCGGCCTGCGCCCCAACTACGACAACCCTTACGGGCTGATGGCCGTGATGGGCGTCAACATCCGGCTCCACCTGTACGCGGGCCTGCTGCTCGTGGCGGCCTACGTGCTCGTCCTGATCGCGCAGGCGGTCGCACCGGGCGTGCCGCTGTTCATCGGTCGCTGACGGCGCCGGGCCGGTGAGCGACCAGCTGGCCCGGTCAGCGACCAGCCGGGCCCGTTGGCAACCAGCCGGCCGATCAGCGCCCACCTGGCCGGTCAGCGCCGCCGGGCGGCTCTTCGAGCTTCGCCAGCCCCGCATCGCGGCCGATGAGGATCAGCTGGTCGCCCGGCGCGATTCTCTCGTCGCGGTGCGGGTTGACGATG
>JACDAV010000415.1 GCA_013695255.1 Chloroflexota bacterium | reverse complement strand
GCGTGAGACCGGCCGATGCCCGCCGGACGCGCCGGGTCCGCCGGGCGTGGCCACCGGGCGTGCGCTGGCGGGAGCGGATCGTCACCGCGGCAGCTCGGACGGCTCGAGGCGCGCGTCTGCCCGGGCGGCGTGGCGCTCGATGGCCAGCTCGACGATCCGCTCGCACACGCCGGCGAACGTGTAGCCGCCCTCGGCCGGCATCGTCGGGAAGAGGCTGATCGGGGTGAAGCCCGGGATCGTGTTGATCTCGTTCAGGAAGATCGTGTCGCCCTGGAGGAGGAAGTCGACCCGGGCGAAGCCCTCCGCCCCGATCGCCCGGTACGCGTCGCGGGCCAGCTTCAGGATCACCGTCCGGACCGCGTCGCTGACCTCCGCCCGCGGGGAGGTTTCCGACAGGCCGGGCGTGTACTTGGCGGCGAAGTCGTAGAACTCGTGACCGGCCAGGATCTCGCCCGGCCCGTACAGCTCGAGCCGGGCCGGATCGTTCCCGATCACGGACACCTCGAGGTCCCGCGCGCCGGCCAGGTAGCGCTCGGCGAGGGCGACCGTGTCGTAGCGAAAGGCGAGCTCGAGCGCGGCCGGCCGCTCCGCCGCGTCGTGGGCGAGGGTCATCCCGACCGAGCTGCCGAGACTGGCCGGCTTGACCATCAGCCGAGGCTCTCCCTGGCCGGCCGCGAACGCCTCGAGCTCCGCCAGCACGCCGCCCCGGTCGCGAGCCCAGCGATCGACCCGGATCTCGCGCCACGGGGCCGTCGGCAGCCCGAGCCCGGACGTCAGACGCTTGAACAGCGCCTTGTCCATGCCCACGGCGGAGGCCGCCACGCCCGAGCCGGTGTAGACCAGATCACCTGCCTCCAGCAGGCCCTGGACCCGGCCGTCCTCGCCCCACGGGCCGTGGAGCGCGATCCAGACGACCGGGCGCGGGTCCGCCACGGCGAGCTCGTCGACCACGGAGCCGGCGGTGCGCGGCCCGGTCGCCCCGAGCCCGCTCGGGTCGTCATAGGCCGCCCCGGGCCGGCCATCGCGGCGGTGGTCGCTCGGCAGCCGCCACCAGGCGCCGTCGAGGTCGATCAGCCACGGAGTCACGCGCCAGCCCGCGCCGTCGAGCGCCTCGGCGATCGCCGTCCCGGACACGATCGAGACATCGTGCTCGGCGGACGGCCCGCCGAGCAGGACCGCGATCGGTGGGCGTTTGCCGGCGCCCGTCACGTCGGCGGTCACCGGGCAGGCTCCTGCGCGTCGTCGGGCCACGGCCAGCCGGCCCAGTCGCCCAGGAACTCGATCTCGTACTCGAGGCGAACGCCGTGGACCGCCTCGACCGTCGCCCGCACGTGGTCACCCAGGCGCCTGACGTCGGCGGCGCTGCCGCGCCGGTCGTTGACGATGAAGTTGGCGTGCTTCTCCGACACCACGGACCCCCCGATCCGGGTGCCCTTCAGCTCCGCCGCGTCGATCAGCCGCCCGGCCGAGTCCCCCGGCGGGTTGCGGAAGACGCTGCCGGCGGAGGGCAGACCCAGCGGCTGGTGGGCCTGGCGCCAGCGCCGGATGTCGTCGAGCCGGCCCTTGATGACGTCGGCGTCGGCGGGCTCGAGACGGAACGTGGCGCCCAGGATCCACTCGCGCGGGCCCTCCGCCGGCGCGTGCTTGAAGCGCGTGTCCCGGTAGGCCAGCGCGAGGTCCGCGGCCGGCAGGCGACCCTCCGTGCCGTCGGCCAGCAGGACGTCGGCCGACTGCAGCACGGCAGCGACGTCCGACTCGTGTGCCCCGGCGTTGGCCCACACGGCGCCGCCGACGGAGCCCGGGATGGCCAGCCCGAACTCGAGGCCGGTGAGGCCCGCCCGCTGGGTCTCGGTCGCCGCCCGGGCCATCGGCACACCGGCCTCGGCAACATAGCTCGAGCCTTCGAGGCGTGACCCCTCGGCCCGGTCCTGGATCACGATGCCCCGGATCCCCCGGTCGCTGATGACGACGTCGCTCCCCCGCCCCAGCACGAGGTGTGCGATCCCGCGGGAACGCGCGAAGCGCAGCAGAGCGCGCAGCTCCATCCGGTTGTGGGCGACGACGAAGAGATCGGCCGGGCCGCCCACGCGCATCGTCGTGAAGCGGCCGAGCGGCTCGTCGCGCGACGTCTTGACGCCGATCCGCCGCTGGATCTCCGTGCCCACCACCAGCGGGTCGAACGGCAGCGCGGCGGGCTCGGTCATGCGGCCTTCCCGCGCGAGCGCCGCTCGACGACCGCCGGGTCCGGCAGGGGGCGGCGCTCGGCGAGGGCCAGAACGAGGTCCGCCACCGCGTCTGCCGCGCCCGGGCGGCCCAGCTCCCGCGCCGCGGCCGACATGCGCACGTGAGCCGACGGGTCCTCGAGCAGCCGGGCCGCGTCCAGGAGGGCCGCCGCGTCGAACTGCTCGTCCTCGACCAGTCGCGCCGCGCCGGCCTGCGCCAGGACCAGCGCGTTGGCCCGCTGGTGGCCGGCCGCGTGCGGGTATGGCACGACGACCATCGGCAGCCCGAGCGCCGTCGCCTCCGCAAGGGTCGACGATCCGGCCCGCCCCACGAGCAGGTCCGCCGTCGCGAGCGCGGCCAGCATCTCGTCGCGCAGGAACGGATACGGCCGGTAGCGGTCGCGAACCACGGGCGGAAGCGCGGCTCGGCCGGCCAGCGCCGCCGCATAGCCATCGTCGCCCGTGACGTGGATCACGTGGACCCGCTCCACGAGGCGAGGGAGCGCCTCGGCCACGGCGGCGTTGAACCGCCGGACCGCCTGGGAGCCACCGAAGATGAGCAGCACCCGCGCGCCCGGCGCCACGCCGAGGCTCGTGCGCGCCGCCTCGCGGTCGATCTCGCCGACGTCCCGGATCGGGGTCCCGGTCACGAAGCACGGGCGACCCGAGCCGGCCAGGGCCCCGCACGTGGCTGCGAACGACACCGCGATGGCGCTCGCCCGGCCGGCCGTGAAGCGGACGCTGCGGCCGGGCACCACGTTGCCGTCCCACAGCAGCACGGGGATCCGCAGCGCCGTCGCGGCCAGCAGCGTCGGGATGGCGACGTAGCCGCCGGTGGTGAAGATCGCCGCCGGCCGCGCGCCCAGGAGCATGGCCATGGCCTGCGGCACGGAGGCCGCGAGGCGCGCCGGGTCGAGCACGACGTGGACGTCGCGGTCGACCGTGCGCAGCGACCGGAGCGCGAGGCGCCGGAACGGGATCCCCGCCGCACGGACCAGCGTCGACTCGAGGCCGCGATGTCCCCCGAGCCAGGTCAGCTCGACGTCGCGGGGGCCGTCACGCCTGGGGTCGCGAAGCGATCGGGCGACGGCGAGGGCCGGGTAGATGTGACCCCCCGTTCCCCCTCCCGCGATCAGCAGACGCATCGTTCCAACTTCCTCGCTCGACGGTTTCGCGGGAGATCGACAGCAGGATCCCGACCGCGGCAAAGCTGATGATGAGCGACGAGCCGCCGTCGCTGATGAAGGGCAGTGTGATCCCGGTCACCGGCACCAGGGCGACGACCACCGCGATGTTGATGAACGCCTGCAGGCAGAGCCAGCCGGTGATGCCGGCCGCCAGCAGGGCGCCGAAGGTGTCCGGCGCCCGGAGCGCGGTCCGCACGCCGGAGTAGCCGAGCAGCAGGAACAGCGCCACCACGAGCGTCGCGCCGACGAAGCCGAACTCCTGGGCCACGACCGCGAAGATGAAGTCGTTGCTCGCGTTCGGGAGCGACAGGCCGGCGGCCAGCCGGCTGCCGCCCAGCCCCGCGCCGAACAGCCCCCCGATCGCCAGGGCGAGCAGACCCTGGATCGTGTGGAAGCCCTTGCCCAGCGGATCGCTCCACGGGTTGATGAACGCCTGGATCCGCTCGAGCTGGTAGCCACGCAGCCCGACGGCGACGAGGGCCCCGAGGGCAAGGAGGCCCAGGGCCGCGAAGTGGGCGAGGTTCGCGCCGGCGACGAAGAACATCGTGAAGGCGGTCAGGGTGATGACCGCCGTCGTGCCCAGGTCCGGCTCCTTGAAGACGAGCACGACAACCGGCGCCACGATCAGGAGGAAGGGCAGCGTGCCGCCAAGGAGGCTGCGCACGCGGACCCCCCGGCCGGCGGCCCAGTGGGCGACGTAGATGATCAGGGCGAGCTTGGCGAACTCCGCCGGGTGGACGGCGGGCAGCGGTCCGATGCGCAGCCAGCGGGCGGACCCGCCGATCACCTTGGGCTCGAGCGGGCCGATCGGCGGCAGCAGCACGAGGACGAGCAGGGCCAGCGCGGTGATGTAGATCGGGATGGAGAACAGGCGCAGGATCCGGTAGTCGATCCGCATCATCACGACCATGGCCGCGATCCCGAGCGCGGCCCACTGGATCTGCGGGCCAGCGAAGGCAAGCGTGTTCTCCGCCTTGAGGTAGCCGCGCATCGCGGACGACGAGTAGACCATCAGGATGCCGACGGCGGCCAGCGCCACGACCGCCAGCAGGATCGACAGATCCGGCTGGTGCCGCTCGCGCCGGAGCGTCTGCCGTGCCTTGGCCGGCGGGCGGTTCCGCTCGCGGACATGGCCGCCGTTGACGACCTCGGTCTCGCTCTCCGGCCGAGCCCCGGGCCGCCGGCCCGGGCGGTCCATCGGGCGGGCGACGCTCATCGATCCCTCCTCTGCGGGCGCGCCGCGGCAAGAGCGCGGACGGCCTCCTTGAACGCCCGCCCGCGGGCCTCGTAGTCGGCGAACATGTCGAAGCTGGCGGCGGCCGGGCTGAGCAGCACGGTTGCCGCGGCGTCATCCGGCAGAATGGCCAGGGCGTCGCGGGCCAGCTCGTCCGCTCGCACGACCGCCGCCTCGAGGCTCGACGCCCGCTCCCACCTGGGC
>JACDAV010000391.1 GCA_013695255.1 Chloroflexota bacterium | reverse complement strand
GACGAGGGTCGCCCACGCCGCGGACGCGACGTTCGCCTCCGTCACCTGGCCCAGGTAGTACGGGTTGAACTGGTTGGCTTCCTGCCAGTCACCGATGATGATCTGGCCGCCCGCGGTGCCCTCCTCGACGACGTCCGGATACTCGGACTCGAAGAGGTTGATGTCGCCTGCGCCGGCGCTTGCCGACGGCGCGGCCGAACCGTCCGCCGAGGCGCCCGGTGACCCGTCCGCCGAGGCGGCCGGTGACCCGCTCGCCGAGGCGGCGGGCGATCCGGGCTGCGACGCGGCTGGGGACGAAGGCGACGGGCTTGCCGCACCGCCGCATGCCGCGAACACGATCGTCGCGCCCGCGAACAATCCCAGTAGCCGTTTTCGCATCTAGTTACCTCCCACTGAGTGTGTCTCCCCACACTTCCGGTCCGCAGATTCGCTGCCTCGACGTCGTCCAGGCCCTCGCCGGTCGCAGTCCTCCCCGGGCATTCCGGAGGGGGTGGATCAGGCAGGCGAGCACGAGCGAGCGCACGCCGAAGCGTGCGGCCTCTGCGCTGCCGGTACTATGGGCATGGTGCCCACAGGTGTCAAATTGGCTCCGGCGGCCGTCCAGTCGGCGTGGCCGACGGCACCTCCTTCCGTACCTGGGCGATCTCATCCGGGTGGATCCGGGGGACGCCAGCCTCCCAACCGAGCCGCGGGCTCGGCGGCAGGCTGCCGTCACGGATGCTGGCCAGGTAGCGGGACTCGCGTTGCAGCTGGGCGATGGCGTCGGGCAGCCTGGGCGCCTGGGCGGCGTCCGCCGGCCCGCCGATCGTGACCGGCAGGACGAGGACGGCGACCAGCATCGCGCTCGTGGCGAGGCCGCCGAGGGAGGCGCGCCAGCGCCACGGGTCGACGGGCCGCCCGAGGCGCTCGCGCAGCCGGAGCCACGCATCCGCCGGCGGCTCGACCGCGGCGGCGTCCGCCTCGATGCGCCGCAGCGCGACGATCGCCAGGGAGACCTCGGCCAGCACGCCCTCGCAGGTCGGACAGCGCTCGAGGTGATCCAGTGCCGGGCCGGTCGCGGAACCGGTCGCCCGGCGGTCCAGCCAGTCGAGCAGTGCCCCCTGGTGAGCGGCGCACGGGCGGCGGAAGGCCAGGATCATGCGATCTCGCCCTCCGGCTCCTTGTCGCCACCGCGCTGTCCGTAGGCACGGCCGAAGCGGCGGTCGCCCTCGAGGTGACCGCGCAGGCTCCGGAGCGCGTAGTGCAGCCGGGACTTGACCGTCCCCAGGCGGACGTCGAGGAACGACGCGGTCTCCTGCAGCGACAGACCGTGGAGGTAGTAGAGGACGACGACGCTGCGGTGCTTGGGCGGCAATGCCGCGATGCCATCGCGGATGATCCGGCGCAGCTCCAGCTGCTCGGCGCGGGCATGGGGCTCGATCGCACCGTCGCGAAGCCCGGCCACGTTGCTCTCGTCGATCGGCTCCGCCTTGAGCCGCCGGCGGTCGAACCGCGAGTAGCACAGGTTCAGGGCGACGCGGTGGAGCCAGGGGACGGGCGAGACCTCGGTCATCAGGGTCCGCCGGTGGCGGTAGGCGCGCGCGAACGTGTCCTGGAGGACCTCCTCGGCTGCATGCCGGTCGCCGGTTAGCCCGTAGGCCGTCCGGTAGACCAGCGTCCGGTGACGGGCGAAGAACACCTCGAAGGCATCCAGGTCGTCCGCCTGCATCCGGCGGATCAGCTGGGCGTCGGTGAAACGTGTCAGGTCGGCCGTGTCAGGCTCCGCATCGTTGGGCACGCCCGGGCCGCGCAAACAGACGTGCGTTGCCCCGTATCTACCAATACGGCCCGCGAAGGCTCGAGGTTCACGGATCGCCCGCTGTGCCGCATCGCGTGGGCGTGGACGGGAGCCCGGTTCAGTCCGGGCAGGGCATGGTGTCGCCAGCCATCGGGCGCCACCGCAGGTTCGGCTGGCGGGCGGCGGTTGCCTCGTCCAGGCGGCGGACGGGCGCGGCGTGGGGCGCCTCCCGGACGAGGGCCGGGTCGCGCTCCGCTTCGGCGGCGATCTCGATCAGGGCTTCGGCGAACGCGTCGAGCGTCTCGAGCGACTCCGTCTCCGTCGGCTCGATCAGCATCCCCTCCTCGACGATCAGCGGGAAGTAGATCGTCGGCGGGTGGAAGCCGTGGTCGATCAGCCGCTTGGCGATATCCAGCGTGCGGACGCCCGTGCGGCGCTTGATCGTCGCCGCCGAGGCCACGAACTCGTGCTTGCAGGGCCGGTCGTACGGCATCTCGTAGGTGTCGCGCAGCCGGTGCTTCAGGTAGTTGGCCGCGAGCACCGCGTCGTCGCTGACCTCCCGCAGCCCGGACGCGCCGTGCGCGCGGATATAGGCATACGCGCGCACGAGGACGCCCGTGTTGCCGGCGTAGCTGCGCAGCCGGCCGATCGAGGTGGCCCGCTCCCCCGCGCGCTCGAGGCGGAAGGAGCCGTCCGGCTCGCGAAGGACGCGCGGCTCCGGCAGGTAGGGCACGAGGCGCTCGCCCACCCCGACCGGCCCCGCGCCCGGCCCACCGCCACCGTGCGGCGTGCTGAACGTCTTGTGGACGTTGAAGTGCATCACGTCGAAGCCGGCCTCGCCGGGCTTGAAGCGGCCGAGGATCGCATTCAGGTTGGCGCCGTCCATGTAGGCCAGCGCACCCGCCTCGTGGACCGCCTCGAGCAGCTCGCCGATCCGCTTCTCGAACAGCCCGAGCGTCGAGGGGTTGGTGATCATGACCGCCGCCGTGCGCGGCCCGAGCGCGGCCCGGAAGGCGTCGACGTCCACGCCGCCATCCCGCGCGGACGGGACGGTGACCGTACGGAACCCGGCCATCGTGGCGGTGGCGGGGTTGGTGCCGTGCGACGAGTCGGGGACCAGCACGTCCGTCCGGTCCGTGTCGCCCCGATCGCGGTGGTACGCCCGGATCATCAGGATCCCGGTGAGCTCGCCCTGGGCGCCGGCCGCGGGCTGCAGGCTGACCGCCCGCATGCCGCCGATCTCGGCCAGCGCGCCCTCCAGCTCCCAGAGCAGCTCGAGCGTGCCCTGCGCGACCTCGTCCGGGGCCAGCGGGTGGAGCGTCGCGAAACCGGGCAGCCTCGCCGCCCACTCGTTGAGCTTCGGGTTGAACTTCATGGTGCACGAGCCGAGCGGGTAGAAGCCGGTGTCGACGGCGTAGTTGAGCTGGCTGAGGTTCACGTAGTGGCGGACAACCTCCGGCTCGTTGAGCTCCGGCAGCGCCGGCGGCTGCTCGCGTCGAGCCCCGGCGGGTAGCCGGTCGAGGGCGCCGGCCGGCGGGTGCGGGATCTTGCCCCCACCGCGGCCCGGTCGCGAGCGCTCGAAGAGGCTCGGCTGCAGCCGCTCGCCGACGACACCCATCAGCCGGCGCTCGCCGAGACGGGGACTCGCTCGTCCGCCTGGTCGACGGCCGCCAGCTCCGCGCCGAGCGCCGCGGCGAAGCGGGCGATCTCGTCGGCCGTGGTCAGCTCCGTGGCGCACACCAGCAGCGCCTCCGCGAGGCTCGGCTGATCCGGCAGCACATCGGCCAGCGGCAACCCGGCCAGCACGCCGCGCTCGAGCAGGCGTCGATGGACCGCCCGGGCGTCCGGTACGCGCACGGCGAACTCGTTGAGATACGGCGCCCGATGGAGGCGCGGGGCACCGACCGCCGCCAGGGCGGCCTCGAGCTCACCCGCCCGCTGGGCGCCCCAGGCGGCGACGTCGCGCAGGCCGTGCGGGCCGATCGCCGCCAGCCACACGGAGGCCGCCAGTGCCAGCAGCGCCTGGTTCGTGCAGATGTTGCTGGCGGCCCGGTCGCGGCGAATGTCCTGCTCCCGCGCCCGAAGGGTCATGACGTACGCACGCCGCCCCTCGAGGTCCGTGGTCAGGCCGACCAGGCGGCCGGGGATCTGACGGACGAGCGCGTCGGTCGAGGCCAGGATGCCGAGGTACGGGCCGCCGTACTGGGCCGGGATCCCGAGCGGCTGCCCTTCGCCGGCTGCGATGTCCGCGCCGTAGGCGCCGGGCGGTGCGAGCACGGCCAGCGAGACGGGCTCCACGACCGCCACGAACAGCGCGCCCGCGGCATGCGTTAGATCCCCGATGCGCTGCATCGGCTCGATCAGCCCGAGGAAGTTCGGCTGCGCCGCGACGACGCCGGCGACCGGCCGATCCGGATCGGCCAAAAGGCGCTCGAGGGCGGTTAGGTCCACCGTCCCGGTCTCGTCACCGTCGGCGAGCATCGGCAGCTCGTCGACCTCCAGGCGCCCGCCGAAGTAGGTGCGGAGCGTCGCCCGGTAGTGCGGATGGACCGCCGCCGAGACGAGCACCCGGGCGCGCCGGGTCTGGCGACAGGTCATCAGCGCCGCTTCGGCCGTGGCGGCAGCGCCGTCGTAGTGCGAGGCGGAGACCACCGGCAGCGCGGTCAGCTCCGCCAGGAGCGACTGGTACTCGTACACGCTCTGGAGCGTCCCCTGCGAGATCTCCGGCTGGTAGGGCGTGTACGCCGTGTACCACTCGCCGCGGAGCAGGATCTGGTCGACGACGGGCGGGCTCCAGTGTCGAAAGACGCCCGCCCCGAGGAACGTCGCGAGGTCTGTCCGGTTGCGACCGGCCAGCGCGGCGAGGCGGGCCGACAGCTCGAGCTCCGACTCGGGCGGGGGCAGGCGCAGCTCGGACGCCCGCAGCTCCTCCGGGATGTCGTCGAACAGCCGGTCGACCGAGTCGATCCCGAGGGCCTGCAGCATCCGGGTGCGGTCCTCGGCCGTGTGCGGCCCGTATGGCACGTCAGGTCTCGCTGATCAGCTGCTCGTAGGCCGGCGCGTCGAGCAGCTGCTCGAGCTGCGCGGCATCCGCGATCCGGAGGCGGAGCATCCAGCCGGCTCCGTACGGCTCCTCGTTGACCAGCTCCGGGCGCCCGGCCAGCTCGCCGTTGACCTCGACGACCTCGCCGGCGACGGGCGCGAAGAGGTCGCTGACCGCCTTGACCGACTCCACCACCCCGAAGGTCCCGAACTGGTCGAGCGTGCTCCCGGGATCCGGCAGCTCCACGAAGACCACGTCACCGAGCTGAGCCGCCGCGTACTCCGTGATGCCAATCGTGGCCCCGTCGCCGTCCACCCGGACCCATTCGTGGTCCTTGCTGTACCGCAGGTCCGTGGGAACCCCCATCGCGGATCTCTCCTCCTTGGCCGGCGGCGCTGGTCGACGGGCGGCAGGGACCGGACGAGACTAGCGCGCCCGGCGATAGAACGGCAGCGGGACCACCTCGGCGGGCACGCGTTGGCCCCGGATCTCGACCTCGAGGATCGTACCGGCTTCCCCGTCCGCGGGCGCGACGTAGGCCATCGCGATCGGCAAGCCGAGGGTGGGCGAATGGGTCCCGCTGGTGACGACGCCGGTCGCCCGGTCGCCCGCGTGGACCGGATGCCCGTGGCGGGCAATGCCCCGACCACGGACGGCCAGACCGACCAGACGCCTGGCCGGGCCATCGCGGGCGACGCGCTCGAGGGCGGCGCGACCGACGAAGTCGCCGGTCTTGTCGAGCTTCACGACTCGCCCGAGACCGGCATCGTAGGGGGTCGTGTCCCGGTCCAGCTCGTTGCCGTAGAGCGGCATGCCAGCCTCGAGGCGCAGGGTGTCCCGCGCGCCAAGGCCGACGGGTGCGATCCCGGCCCCGGCGCCAGCCTCGCTCACCGCCGTCCACACGCTCTCCGCGCGGCTCCACTCGACGAACAGCTCGAAGCCGTCCTCGCCCGTGTAGCCGGTGCGGGCGACCAGGGCCGGCACACCGGCGACCTGTCCCTCCGCGATCGCGTAGTAGCGCAGCCCCTCGAGATCGACGTCCGTCAGCGGACCGAGGACGGTCCTGGCCAGCGGCCCCTGCACCGCGACCAGCGCGGTCGCCAGCGACCGATCGTCGAGGACGGCCCGGAAGCCGTCCAGCCGCTCGGCCAGGGTGTCGCTGACGACCTGGGCGTTCGACGCGTTGGCCACGACCAGGTATCGCTCGGCGGTCACGTGGTAGACGATCAAGTCGTCGATGATCCCGCCGTCCGGCTGGCAGATCATCGAGTAGTGCGCCCGGCCGAGCGGCAGCGCTGGCGGATCGGTGACGAGGGCCCCAGCGAGCGCCTCGCCGGCCTGCGGTCCCTCCACGAAGAGCTCGCCCATGTGCGACAGATCGAACAGCCCGACCCGCTCGCGGACAGCGCGGTGCTCCTGGACGATGCCGGTGTACTGGACGGGCATCAGCCAGCCCCCGAACTCGATCAGCCGAGCGCCGAGAGCCCGGTGGAGGTCGAGGAGGGGCGTGTGGTGGAGCTGGGCCTCGGTCATGGTCACGAGGCGGGCGTGTCGCACGGCGAGACGACACCGGTCGCGCCCACGATGGCCGACCGACCGGCGCCGGCCGGCGTGTCCCGGCGCGCGCCATGCAACCCGAGGCGAGCCGCGGCCTCGCCCACCAGCCAGCGCTCCGTCTCGAACGACAGCAGATCGGCGGCGTCGCCGAAGTCGATCCAGCGGACGGACTCGAACTCGTGGTCGTGGCGGCCGAGGTCCCCGCCTGTCGGGACCATCAGGAAGTAATGAACCGTCTTGTGGATGCGGGCGCCACGCTGGACGAACGTGTAGCGGATGGACGGCAGCTCGCCCGTGATCCTGACCTCCAGCCCGGTCTCCTCGCGGACCTCGCGGCAGGCCGTCTCCTCGCGGGTCTCACCGGGGTGCGGCGTGCCCTTGGGCAGCGTGCAGGTCATCCCGTCCCGGTCCCGGCGGCGCATCCCGACGACGAGCTGGGGAACCCCGGTCAGGTGACGAACGAGGACTCCGCCGGCGGAGGTGGCGGTCGTGTTCCTCAGCCGCGCCACGGCGCCATGGCGGCGCTCGGTCGACGCGTTGCCGAGCTCCGTTCGGGCCGCGCCCACTGGATGGTCACGGCCGCGCGGAGCAGTCCGGAGGTGGCTCGGCGAGGAGCGGCCACGCGAATCGTCCGCCACGAGGCGCGGAGTGCCACGAGCGGCCCCCGGTCCGGGGTCCGCAGCTCGGCTGCCCGGCTCGTCGCCGGACGAAACGCGTCCGACGAGCGGAGACCCAGTCGCCGCTGACGGGCGCGTGACGACGGGGGAACGAACCGCGACGCCGGACGCGCCGCGTACTTCGCGGCGATGCTGTGCTCCATGCCGGCCATGGTAGCGCCTCAGCCTTCGCTTGCAAGGGACGATCGGAGGTCCGCGGCCCGGTCCGGTGTCAGGGCGCCCCGGGCTTCGGCAAGCTCGATCTCGCGGATGGCGGCGGCCCGGTAGAGCGGCAGGACGCCCGGTGCATGGGTCCGCAGCGTGGCCAGGTGAGCGTCCAGGGTGCCGCGATCGCCCCGCGTGATGGGACCGGTCAGCGCACGACGAATCCCCAGTGCTCGCGCGTTGCCGAGGGTCTGGTCGACCAGCGGGCCGTAGATCGCGAGCGAGCCGGCCTCGTCCAGCCCGGCCACTCGCCCGAGCTCCGCGATCGCATCGAGCAGGGCCACGAGCCCGCCCGCCGCCAGCACCGCCGCGGCGTGGTAGGCGGTCTTCGAGCCCGGGGCCAGCCGGACGGGAACGGCGCCGATCGTCTCGGCCATCCTGGCCAGCAGCGCCGCCAGCTGATCGTCGCCCTCGATCGCGACCGCGGCGCCGTGGAGCGCCGCCACCGCGCGCTCCGTGTCGGCGAAGGCGACGAGCGGGTGGAACGCCCCGATCTGCGTCCCGGCGGCCATCGCCGGCGCGAGCACCTCCGCACCGAGCGCGCCGCTGGTGTGGACCATCGCCTGGCCGCTGTACATCCGGAGGCTGGCGGCGAGCGGCGCGAGCGCGTCGTCCGGCACGGCCAGCACGATCAGCTCGACCTCCTCGATCAGGGCGGTCGCCTCGGCGAAGCCGCGGGCGCCCTCGACGGCTCGGCGGAACCGGTCCCGCCGCTCGGGGTCGCGGCTGGCGACCGCGT
>JACDAV010000373.1 GCA_013695255.1 Chloroflexota bacterium | reverse complement strand
CCTTCCCCTGAGCCGACTCCGAGCCCCAGCCCGACACCCACACCCACACCCACCCCCACTCCGACGCCCACGCCCATGCCGACCCCCCTCCCCACCCCGACGCCCGTCCCGACGCCGCAGGTGACCGCACCACCCAGCGAGCCGCCGCCATCGGAGCCACCGCTCCCGAGCCCCTCGGCGGCGCCGGCGGACGTCACTGGCGGCGCAAGTCCCGCGCCCGATGCGGCTGCCGTCGACCCGGTCGTGGCTGCCAGCCCGACGCCCGGTCCCTGAGAGCGCCCCTGCTGACACACCGGCGTCACGCCCCGGTGACAGCATCACGGCCATGAAGTCCATCACGCTCGCCCGTCCCACGACCGCCCGCGACGAGCCTGCCGGCGCCATCTGGCGCGACGCCGCTGCGGGGATCGCGGGCGTTTCCGTGGCGGTCGGCCTGAGCGAGCTGGCGGCGGGCCTGGTCCCGGGCGTCCCGTCGCTCGTCGCGAGCGTCGGCTCGGCGGTCATCGACCTGCAGCCGCCGGGCGCGAAGGAGCTCGTCGTCGCCCTCTTCGGGGCAAACGACAAGCTCGCGCTGGAGCTGTTCATCGTCGGCGTCGCATTGGCCGCCGGCGCCCTCGTCGGCGCTCTCGCCGGCCGCTGGCCGTGGCTCGCGGCCGCCGGCTTCGGTGCGTTCGGGCTCCTCGCCTTCGGGGCGACGCTGCTCGACCCGCAAGCCTCACCGGCACTGTCGGCGGTGTCCGTCGGGGCGAGCGTCTGGATCGGCGTGCGGGTGCTCACCTGGCTGGCGCGGCGAGGCAGGCTTCGCGCCACAGGCTCCATGCCCAGCTGGTCGCGGCGCAGCTTTCTCATCCGCTCCGGCGGCGTTGTCGTCGCGGCGGGCGTCGGCGGCGTTCTGGGCCGGTCGCTGATCGAGGCCAGGCTCACGAGCCCGGCGGTCGCCGGGACGACGGTCCCGCCTGCGGCGCGGCTGGCAAGCCTTCCACCGGCCGCGGAGCTCAACGTCCAGGGCATCACGCCGCTCGTCGTACCGAACGAGGACTTCTACCGGATCGACACCGCGCTGCTGCTGCCGTCGGTTGACCTTGCCACGTGGCGGCTGCGGATCCACGGCATGGTCGAGCGCGAGACGAGCCTGACCTTCGAGCAGCTCGCGCAGCTGCCCCTGTTCGAGCAGTACGTAACGATCGCATGCGTCTCGAACGAGGTCGGCGACGATCTCGTCGGCAACGCGAAGTGGACCGGCGTCAGCCTGCGCGACGTGCTCGACATGGCGGGGGTGCAGCCGGGCGCGACGCAGCTCGTGGGCCGGTCCGTCGACGGCTGGACGGCCGGCATGCCGACGGCCTGGGTCATGGACCCGGCACGGGAGCCGATGATTGCGCTCCGGATGAACGACGAGCCGCTGCCGATCGCGCACGGGTTCCCGGCTCGCCTGATCGTGCCCGGTCTGTACGGCTACGTGTCGGCCACCAAGTGGCTGTCGGAGCTGGAGCTGACCACGCTGGAGGCGTTCGACGCCTTCTGGATCCCGCGCGGCTGGGCCAAGGAAGCGCCGATCCTGACCCAGTCGCGGATCGACGTGCCGCGGCCCGCCACGGGCATCGCAGCCGGGCGCGGCGCCATCGCGGGCGTGGCCTGGGCACCGGACCGTGGAATCTCCCGGGTCGAGGTCTCGGTCGACGGCGAGTGGCGCGAGGCCCGCCTGTCCAACCCGATCTCCGATGCGACCTGGGTGCAGTGGCGGGTCGACTGGGACGCCACGCCGGGCCGGCACACCCTGGCCGTCCGTGCGACCGACGGGGAGGGCACGGTCCAGACGGACCAGCGGACACCACCGGCGCCGGACGGGGCCCGGGGCCACCACACGATCAGCGTTCAGGTGGGGTGATCGCCGGCAGGTGGCGCGGCTGAGCGTCCCGGCGGCGCGGTGAGCGCCGCGGTGCGCGGCTGAGCGTCCCGGCGCTGACTGTCCGTCAACGATCCCGCCCGGTCTGGCCCGTTGCGGCCCGCAATCCGGCCGTTCGGCCCGGTCCGCTGATTGCCCGTCAGCGATGTTGCCGCCCGGGCCCGGCGAGGTGCCCGTCCGCCGCGATCCGTTGACTGACCGTCAGCGACCCGTGGGGTTCTGGTCGTACGCCCGACGCGCCCGGGCAAAATCTGCGAGCCATCGGCCGGCGGGTTAGAGTCGAGGCATGCCCCGACGTCTCTATGTGTTCGACCTGCCCGAGCGATTCGTGGCGGGCACGGTCGGCCAGCCCGGCAATCGCACCTTCTTCCTCCAGGCCCGCGACGGCGGACGCGTCACGAGCGTCGTTCTGGAGAAGGTCCAGGTGGCGGTCCTGGCCGATCGGCTCGGCCAGCTGCTGGACGAGCTCGAGGGCCGTGGGATCGCGGCCCCCGGCGAGGTCGCGCCCGGTGACGCCGGGCCGCTCGACGAGCCCGTCATCGAGGCGTTCCGCGCGGGAACGCTGACCCTCGGCTGGGACGGCGACGACGAGCGGATCCTCGTCGAGGCGCGCGAGCAGCTCGAGGACGAGCAGGACACGGAGGAGGAGCCGGACGTGCCGGATCCCCGGGACGACGACCCGGAAGGGCCGGACCTGTTCCGCGTCCGCCTGTCGGCCGGTGCCGCCCGGGCCTTCGTCGAGCGCGCCGTGCAGGTCGTGGGTGCGGGCCGACCGCCCTGCCCGCTGTGCGGCCAGCCGCTCGATCCGCAGGGCCACATCTGCCCCCGCCGCAACGGCCACTACGTCAACTGAGCGCCCGCCCGGCCGCGATGCTGCCGTTCGACCCGGCCACGATGCTCGAGGCGCTGCGGGAGGGCGAGCTGGAGCTGCTCGGTCGGCTGATCGCGTCGACCAACCACGCGATGTACTGTCGGGTGAGCCGGGCCTGCCCCGATCCCGAGCCGCCGCTGGTCGTCGACGCCGTCTACAAGCCGATCCGGGGCGAGCGGCCGCTCGACGACTTTCCGGACGGCACGCTGGCGCACCGAGAGGTGGCGGCGTTCCTCGTCTCGGAGGCGAGTGGCTGGCAGATCGTGCCGCCCACCGTGCTGCGCGAGGGGCCGTTCGGGCCTGGCATGACGCAACTCTGGATCGATGTCGACGAGGCGGCGGACGTCGTGGCGATGGTCGTGGACGACGATCGCCGGCTGCGGCGGATCGCGCTGTTCGACGCCGTCGTCAACAACACCGATCGCAAGGGCGGCCACCTGCTGCCGGTCCCTGGCGGCCATGTGTTCGGCGTGGATCACGGGGTCTGCTTTTCGCCGGTGCCCAAGCTCCGGACCGTGCTCTGGGGCTGGCGCGGGCAGCCGATCGAGCCCGACGAGCTTGGCGTCGTCGGGGGCCTGCGCGCGGCGCTCGACGGCGCGCTGGGCCTGGCGCTGCTGGAGCATCTCTCGCCGTTGGAGGTCGCGGCCACGATCCGGCGGACCGATCGCCTCCTCGAGCGGCGCCGGTTTCCGCTCCCATCGGCCACCTGGCCGGCCGTTCCATGGCCGCCGTTCTGACGCTCCCGGCCCGCGGGCCGAAGGTGATTCTCAGGCCGTTCCGGCCGGTGGCTCCAGCTCGATCAGCACGGAGCCCGTCACGTTGACGAGCGTGGTGCGACCGACGTCGACGCGCAGGTCCGGGACGGATGCGGTCGTCACGTGACCGTGCAGCCAGAGCGGGGGCTGTAGACGGTCGAGGAGCCAGCGATACGCCCGAAACCCCTCGTGGTAGGCGTCCGGAGCGTCGCCCGCCCCGGCCGGCGGGACGTGGCTGATGACGAGGAGCGGTTCGGAGCGCACCCCGAGGCGCCGCCTGGCCAGAGTCAGGGAATGGCGCCAGGCCAGGCTCTCGTTGCGGATGTTGCCGTGCTCGCCGGCCCCGGGCCACGGCAGCGCCGCCATCGGGAGCCCCGCCAGGCGGGTGATGCTGCCGCCGGGAAGGGCGCGCGGGATCTGCTCGACGGACCTGGCCTCCCAGGCCGCCCCCCGGTCGTGGTTGCCGGCCACGTGACCGATCGGGACGCAGAACGCATCGCCGAGGAACGACAGCCAGTACGGCTCGAGGTCGCCACAGCCGACGATCGCATCGATCGGCCCCAGCGCGTCGCGATTGGCGGCCACCTCGAGGGTCGGGTCGGGCTCGTCGGAAGCGGCGAGGAGCCGGATCGGGCGGCGGTCGCGGTCGCGGAAGGGGCGCGGATCCGGCCACACGAGCCGGAGGCGCCGGGTCACGACGGGCCGGGCGTCGCCGGCGGGGCGTCGGGTGGCGCCTGCTCGGATGGCGCGGGCGGCTGTCGGTCCGGCACGGCGGGCGGCGGTCCGAAGATCGAGGCCCGCCCGCTGTCGGACAGCTGGGGAACGCCGAGGACCACGTCGTCCGCGACCGTCTCGAGCCGGCCCCCCTGTCCGGCGGCTCGGAGCGACCGGCTGCCGGCCAGCGTGGCCGCGAGGTCGCCCGGTCGTTCGCTCGGGTTCTCCCCCGGCGGGACCAGCTCCGTGACGTTGGCGTCGATCTCGACCTGGCCCACGTAGAGCGCCGCCGCAACCCGATTGTGGCCGTCCGTGACCCAGTAGCGATCCGCGTACCGGACCAGATCGATCGGCGGGAAGATGGCCAGCCGCTCGACCGCGCCGCGGATGCGCTGCCAGCGTCCGGCCCAGTTCTGCGAGCGGAACGCGGGCAGCGGCAGGAAGTCGGAGCCGCGCTGGGTCAGGCCACCGACGGCGGTGCCCGCGATCGTGTCCACGTCGATGGAACGGAGCCCGATCTCGCGCGGCGTCGCCTTGCGGGCGTCCGGATGGAGCGTGTACAGGTTTGGCAAGGGGGTCGATGCCTTCCGGCTGACCCGCCGAACCCGGGCGCCGGGCCGCTCGTCCCAGCGTCGAAGGCCCTCGCGGACGAGCCGGCGGGCAGCGCCGAGCGCGCGGCCCACCGGCGGATGGGCGACCAGCCGAGCGATCCCGCCGGCCGTGCGGACGAGAACCCTGGCGATGGCGGAGATGAGTGACGGCATGCCGCCATCTTCCCCTGACCGCCGCGACGATGCACGACGCCCCGCCGCGACGAGGCAGGGCGACAGCAGCCACGAGGCACGGCCCCCGGGCGCGTCGCTAGGCCCGCACCTCCTGGCGCATGAACGCGACATAGGCCGCGGCGAAGCAGGCCACGGTCAGGGCCACCAGCGCGACCACGTGGGGCCAGACCAGGAGCAGGCTCTGATCGAGGGACAGGAGGCTCGCGATCTGCTCCTGCGCCGCGATCGCCTGCCCGATGGTGGACGGCGTCGAGACCTGGGTGATGGACGGGTCGAGCAGGACCAGCGACGCCTCCTGGTACAGCGTGCTCGGGAGGAGGCGGGTGATGAGCTGCTGGAGCTGGGCGCTGGCGAGGATGTCCGTGGCGCCTCCGCCCGAGGGGATCGGGGCGAGGAGACCGGCGACGAGCCCCACGATCAGGCCGCCGAAGATCGTGATCAGGATCCAGATCCCGAAGCCGATCAGCGCCGACGTCGCGGCGCGCCGGAGGAGCACGGAGAGGAGCAGTCCGAACGCCAGCCACAGCGCCACGTAGACGATCGTCAGGCCCAGCCAGGCCACGATCCGGAGCACCTCGCCGCCGGCTGGCACGATCCCGAGCCGCAGCAGCCCGAAGCCGGCGATGATCGCGACGATCGCCGTGAGCACCAGGCTGATGATCGCGAGCCCGGCCGCGAACTTGCCGTTGATGACGTCGTCGCGGTGGATCGGCTGGCTGAGGAGCCGCGGCAGCGTTCCCTCGGAGCGCTCGCCGTTGACCGCGTCGAACGCGAAGGCGATGCCGAGCAGGGGCGCGACGATTCCGACGAACGCGTCGACCCGCAGGAGCGGCACCTGCTGCGAGCCCAGGGTGAAGAGCGCGAGGAAGACGGCCTGCGCCCCGCTTGCCTGCTCCGCCAGCTCGCGGATCCGGGCCGACGCGAAGTACAACGGCACGACCGCGGCCAGGGCCAGGACGACGAGCAGGACGATGAACCGGGCGCTGAGCAGGTGATCGGCGAACTCCTTGCCGGCGATCACCGTCCAGCCCGGGCGGCCGAGCGCCGAGGCCTCCTGGGCCGGTCGGGCGAGCTGGGAGCGCTCGTGGGCCGGCGCTCGCTCCGGCCGTGGGCTCGCAGCGGCGCTCATGCCGCCGATACGGCAGCCGGCCGCGCCTGGTGCACGGCCCGGCGATAGATCTCGTCCAGCGACGGCGCGGAGGCGCGGAGCGTCGACAGGGTGAGCCCGTTCGCGACACAGGCCGCGAGCACCGCCTGGCGGACCTGCCGCTCGGCGGAAGCCGGGCGCACGTCCAGGCGCCAGCCGGCGGCCGGCCCCTCCGGACGACCGACCCCAACAACGCCGTCGAGTGACGCGAAGACCGCGGCGGCGCGTTCGGTCTCGGCGGGGCCGTCGAGCTCCAGCCCGACCTCCACGTGCGCCGTGTCCTCGCCGAACCGTGTCGCGAGGTCCTCGACGGTGCCCTGCCCGATCAGCCTGCCGGCGGCGAAGATGCCGACCCGGTCGCAGACCGACTGGACCTGGCTGAGCAGGTGACTCGAGAGGAGGATCGCCATGCCGCGGTCGCGGACGAGACCGCGAAGCAGATCGAGGATCTCGACGACACCGAGCGGGTCGATGGCCGTCGTGGGCTCGTCGAGGATCAGCACGGACGGCTGCTTGATCAGCGCGTCCGCGATGCCGAGCCGCTGGAGCATCCCGCGCGAGTACGTCTCCGCGGTCGAGTCCGCGCGGTCGGCCAGGCCGACCTGGTCCAGCGCCTCGGCGATGCGGGCGTCGGCGTCTCGCCGCTCGAGGCCGTTGAGCCGGGCCGTATAGCGCAGGTTCTGGCGACCGGTCATGTTGCCGTAGAAGCCGACCGCGTCCGGCAGATATCCCACCCGCCGCTTGACCTCCAGCGGCCGCCGGGCGGGGTCCAGCCCCACGACCCGAGCCGTGCCGGCGGTCGGCTCGGTCAGCCCGAGCAGCATCAGGATCGTGGTCGTCTTGCCGGCGCCGTTCTGGCCGAGCAGCCCGAAGATCTCGCCGGCCTGCACCTCCAGGTCGAGCTGATCGACGGCGGTCAGCGCCTCGTAGCGCTTGGTCAGCCCGCGGGTGACGATCGGAGCCTCGGCGGCGATCATCGCCGGCTCACCGCCGCCCGTAACGCCGGAATACGAACCACAGGCCCGCCAGCACGGCCACGATGAGCCCGATGCCCATCAGGCCCCACAGCAGCGACGTCTCGACCGTCACCCGGAACTGCTGGGTCGCCGAGGTGTTCTCGTTCGAGGCCTCGATCGAGACCTGGTAGTCGCCGGCGATCGCGTCGCCGGACGGCTGGATGATGGCCGTCACCTCGCCTCTCGTGCCCGGGGCGATCGGCGGGACCTGGGCGGGATCGAAGCGCACGGTCCAGCCGGTGGGCGCGGCGGACTGCGAGAGCGCGAGGCCCTCGAGCGGCGCCGTGCCGGTGTTCTCGATGATCAGCGTCTGGCGGATCTCGCCGCCGGCGGTGCCGCTGAAGTTCAGCCGGTCGTCCGGGGTGGTGAGCGTCATCGAGTAGCTGCCGGTGATCTCGATCGCGAGGTCGGCGCCGACCGTGCGTCCGCCGCTGGTGGCCGTGACGGTCAGGGGGAATGCGCCCGCCTGGGCGTCTTCCGGCGGCGTGACCTCGACCTCGAGCCCCACGTTGCCGCCAGCCTCGACGATCGCGCTGGCGGCCTGCTCCTGGCCCGTCACCTTCGCGGTCGCCTGCCAGCCCTCGGGCGCCTGCGCCTCGACCGCGAACGTCAGGTCCTCCGACGTGTCGTTGGCCAGGTCGAGCGTGAACCGGTAGGTGGCGCCCGTTGGCCCGCGAAGCGACGGAAAGTCCGTTGTCATGGTGACGTCGCCGGCCGCATCCGCCTCGACGCGCAAGCTCAGCGGCAGGTCCGTCGTGAGCCGACCGGCCGTGGTGGCGCGGAGGATGATCTGGACGCTCCCGGAGGCGTCCGGCGGAACCTGCAGCTCGAGGGTGACTGTCGCCGGCTCCTCGCCGGCCGTCTGGACCCCGTCGACGACGAACCCGCCGCCTCGGAGCGTGGCCGTCCAGCCCGCGGGTACGTCCAGCAGCTCGAGGTTCACGCGACCGGGCGCGGCCGTCCGGACGCTGATGTCGAACGTGGCCTCGCTGCCCGGGGCCACCGCCACGGCCGGGTACGGCGTCGACACGTCGAGTCCCTCGGCCGCGCTCCCGGCGGCCGGCAGCAGGGCGGCGACGAGCAAGGC
>JACDAV010000387.1 GCA_013695255.1 Chloroflexota bacterium | reverse complement strand
CGGCCGGATCGGGCGCCGGTGCCCCCGTTCTCGCGGTCGTCGTCATTCGGTGGTCCCTTCCCTCGGCCGCACGTGCCGGACATACAACAAGACCCTCGCCTCCCGGCGAGGGTCCCTTCGGTCTTCGGTGGTCTGGCGCCTACTCGCGCCCGTCCCTCCGCGTGCCTCCGTTCTCCCGCCGGGAGCCGGTAATGAGGAGCCCAAGAAGCTCCTGGAGCCCGAGCAGGAGAGAACGGACGAGGCCGCCGAGCGATCCGTCGCCGAGGCCATGGTCGTCGAGAGGCACCTGCACACGCCGGCCGTCGCCCGTGACGGCGATGGCGACGCGGCGGCGATTCCGATCCTCGAACCGAGCCAAGGTGGACTCCACTGACGACGTTCCCCTGACCTGCCGGCCCGAGGTGTCCGCGCAGTCTACGCAGCCTCCAGGGATCGCGCAACCACCCGGAACCTCCGGTTCACCATCGGGTCGGCCTTCCGGGAGGCGACGCGGCGGCTGCTGGCGTGGAGCTGGCAGGCGGCCGTACCGCGGGCCCCGGTCGCGGGGCGCCGGTCGCGGGGCGCCGGAGGGCCGTTCGAGGCGGCCGGGTGGTGCCACTCATGCGCCACATGCATGGAAATCGCGGTCTGGCCGGTCGCGCGCCGCGGGAGGGCCGTCGAAGTGACGTTTCCATGCATGGCATGCATGCCACCGGCCCGGCACGGCCCCAGCCACCTCGTGCGACCCGCGAAGCGGAGTCCCGGCGCCGGTAACGGCGATTTCGGTGCGTGAGATGCATGAACCTGCTCGCCGGGGCCACTGTGGAGCGTCCGAGTTTGACGCCGCGCGCTGCGCCGCGGGGGCTGCGTCTCAGGGGCTGCGTCTCGGGGTCGACGGCTCCCTGCTGGCGCCTGCGGTCGACACCACCCAGACGGCCTGCTCTCCGCTGGCGGATACGTGGCCGTTTAGCGGGCTTCTGTTGAATCTGGTGCATGACGCAGACACGGCTCCAACGCGATGCCCACCGGCGCGCCCGGGCCATTCAACGCTCGGTCGGGTCGGAGTTCCGGCAGCTCCGAGAGGACGCCGGCATCACCCAGCGCACCGTCTCCCATACGGCGGGGATCAGCGCCTCGCTCTACTCGCGGATCGAGTCGGCGGACGTCGCGGCGTCGCTCGAGGCATGGATCGCCAGCGCCAGCGCGCTCGGCGCGGACGTCTCCGTCCGGATCTATCCCAACACGGGCCCCCGGATCCGGGACCGTTTCCAGGCGCCAATGGTCGAGGCGCTCCTGCGTGAGCTGCATCCCCGCTGGCGCGCCGTGCCGGAGGTGGTCGTTCGCTCACCCGCCCGAGGCGTCATCGACCTCGTGCTCGTCGACCGAGCGGCCGGCGTCCTCGTCGCCGTCGAGGCCCACTCGGAGATCCGGCGACTCGAACAGCAGCTCCGGTGGGCGAACGAGAAGGCGGCATCACTGCCATCTTCCGATCTCTGGTCGCTGCCCGCGGGTGACAGCCGCCCGCACGTCTCCCAGCTGCTGCTCCTGCGCTCGACAAACGCGACGCGCTCGCTGGTCGCCAGCTACCCGGAGACGTTTCGTGCGGCGCTCCCGGCCGCCGCACCGGACGCGATCGCCAGCCTGACCACGGACGCACCGTGGCCCGGCGGGGCCCTCGTCTGGGTCCACCTGTCGCCGGAATCCACGCACCTGATGCGCCGGTCGCCCCGCGGTGTCGCGGCGTGACCGCCGCTCGGCCCCGCGGTGTCGCGGCGTGATCCCACGGCGTCCCCGCGTTGCGCGGGTGATCCCCCGGGCGCCTCGGTCAACGGGGCGCCTCGGTCGGCAGGCGGTTTCGACGCTGTGCTAGCCTGAATCCCCCACCACACGCTGACCTCGGACCACGATGCCCGCCACACCTGCTTCCCCGCGGACGCTCTTCGAGAAGATCTGGGACGACCACGTCGTCGCCGAGGAGCCTGGCGCGCCGGCCGTCCTTGCCGTCGATCTCCACCTCATCCACGAGGTCACGAGCCCCCAGGCGTTCAG
>JACDAV010000334.1 GCA_013695255.1 Chloroflexota bacterium | reverse complement strand
CCGCCAGACCCCGCGATCGGCGCGGACGCCGGCGAAGGCACGACCGCGAGGCGCGTCCCGCCCTCGGAGCGGAGGCGCGCGGCGATGCTGCTCGTCGAGGTCTGGCGCGACGTCGCGCGGGACCTCGCCCTCGTCCAGCTGGGTCAACACGCCCGGCTCCGCGATCCCGGGCTGCTCGACGACCTGCAGGCGGTCGCCGGGTCGATCCCCGTCGGGTCGACGGGCCGGTTCCTCGCCCGTCTCGACCGCGCCGGCGAGCTGCTCGAGGCCAACGTGAGCCCGGAGCTCGTTGCCGACGCCCTCGTGCTCGCCTGGCCGCGCAGCGCGCCGGACGCATGACCTCGACCCCGGCGAGGTTCGAGGCGGTCGTGCGCGGCCAGGTCCAGGGAGTCGGGTTCCGCTACTTCGTGCTCCGCCGGGCGAAGCGCCTGGGTCTGTCCGGCTGGGTCGCCAACGAGCCTGATGGGACCCTCCGTTGTGCCGCCGAGGGGGCGGTGCCAGCCCTGGAGGAGCTGCTCGAGGCGCTCCGTCACGGGCCGCCCGGCGCTCGGGTCGACGACGTCGCCGTGACTCCAACGGCCGTGACGGGACAACCCGACGGCTTCTCCGTGAGGGCGACCGGCCACGCCGGCGACTGAGCGAGACCCCGCGGCGGCCGTTGCGCCGGCGCAACTAGCCCGTTCGGGCCACTCCGTCGGATGACTCCTTCTGATCCTTCCCGAGGAACGGTGAGGCTATTCCCGCCACCGGAGCGACGGGCCATCCTCAACGGTGATGGAGACGCATCCCTCGCCCGCCGAGGAGCTGCCCGCGCTCTACCGCGCGATCCTCGACGGAGTCGCCGAGCTGGAGCGGCGCGGCCTGCGCCGTGAGGCTGCCCTGGCGCGCACGGCCGCGACTGCTGCCTACTCCAGGTCGTGGGACGACCGCGGCCGGCGCAAGCTGCTCGCCATCAGCCGCCGCATCGACCGATTGGTCGACGGTGAGACGCCGCCACGGGGCGCCTCAACGCGATCGATCCAGGTGGGCGATTCCGTCACCGCTCGCTGACACGTCCCGTCCGCCGGCCTGCAGGTCGGACAGCACTGACGGCTTCGCCACCAGCCCTCGCCGGACCCTCGACCGCCACCCGCAGGCACGCGCTCTGGTCCGGGGTCCGGCTACCCTTGTCGGCATGCCCGACGTCCACGACACCATTGCCCGCGCGACGTCCGCGCTCGACGCCCTTGCTCGAGCGGGTGAGGCCGTTGAAGACGAGTGGCAGTACGTCACCGATCTCCACGCCGTGTGGCGCGCCCGCCTCGTCCAGGTCGCGACCGCTCGCGGAACTGCGTCGGTCGAGCCTGGCGTCCTCGAGGCGGTCGAGCGGGCCTCCGTCGAGATCGAGGCGATCGAGGACCCGCATCGGGCCATCGACTGGCTGTCGACCTATCCCCAGATCGTCCTGCTCGCGCTCGGCGAGACCGGCTGAGCGATGCGCTTCCAGGACGCCTCGCGGGACGCTCGGGCGGTCGTGTACGCCGGAGTCCAGGCGGATCCCACGGTCGCCCGTGCCGCCCAGCTGCTGGCGGCCGCGACGACTGGCCAGCGGCTGCTGGCCCGGGCAGCCATGAACGGCCAGAGCGACGATCCGGCGGCGTGGCGGGTCATGTTCCCGACGCTGTTCGGTCCGCGGGCAGAAGCCGCCGAGTCTGAGCGCTCGGAGGCCGTGCTGACCGCCGCACTCGACGTCGCGGGACGCGGGGAGCATGCCCGCAGCCTGTACCGCGGCGCGATCGTCGAGGCGCTGACCGAGCGGCTCCTTGCCCAGCGGGTGCAGCCCGCGGCCGTGCACCGCGAGCGCCGCATCCTGTTCGACGGTGTCCGGTCGGAGATCCATCCCTACGACGTCACCGTGGAGCTGCCCGATCGTGCCGAGGCCTACGACTGCAAGTGGGGCGCCCGCGGGATCAACGCCGAGGTGCTCCTCCAGCTCGACCTGGCCCGCCGGAATGCCGAGCTGGAGGGCGCCCGGCTGGTCACCGCCCTCGTCGTGTTCGACTCACGCCGCTCCTGCCGCGTCCGGCTCGCCCGGCAGACCCCGACGCCCGGCGTCCGGCTGGTCGCCCTCGAGAGCCTGGATGCGCTGGCCGGCGGGAGGCCGGGTGTTCCCGGAGCGCTCGCCGGGGCGGACCCCGGCCGCCCCTCATGACCGATCAGGGGGGAGATGAGCTGCGCCACGCGGGCACGTACCGCGTCCGCTTCGACGAGGCCGGGCCGGATGGGCTGCTGCGGACCTCGAGCCTGCTCCGGTACGCCCAGGACATCGGTTGGCGGCATTCCGAGGCGCGCGGCTTCGACCGCGGCTGGTACGGGGCGCACGACCTCGCCTGGGTCGTCCGGGCCGCCGAGATCGAGGTGGTCGACCGGATCGCCACGGGAGCCCGGCTGGCGATCACAACGGCCGTCCTCGGCTACCAGCGGATCTGGGCCAGGCGGCGTGCCGAGTGCCGGACCGCGGACGGGCGGCTGGCGGCATGGGTCCAGACGGACTGGGTGATGATCGATGGCCGGGGGCGGCTGACCCGCGTCCCGGCGGCGATCCCGGAGCGCTTCCCGGGGCGCCTCCTCACCGAGCCGCTCGTGCGCGTCGCCCTGGCCGAACCGCCGGCCGCCGCCTCGGTCAGCCGCTTCACGGTGCGGGCGCACGAGCTGGATCCGATGAACCACGTCAACAACGCGGTCTACGTCGACTGGCTCCTGGACGCCCTCGATGGCGCCGGTGGCGAAGCGGCCGCGGTCGTGCACCGGCGTCCGCTCCACCTGCGGCTCGAGTACGCGGCGGCGGCCGGACCAGGCGACGCGATCGAGGCGCGTACCTGGGCCCACGACGGTGGCTGGGCATGCCGCCTGCGCACCTCGGCCGGCGCGGACCTCTTTCGGGCGACGATCAGCGCCGCCGGCACCCAGCCGGCGGCCCCGGACGGCGCCAGGTCATGACCAGGACCGTGTTCGGCGGTGCGCGCGTCTGGGATGGCACCGGTGCGGACCCCGCCCCGGCCGACGTTGCCGTCGAGGGAGGCCGGATCGTCGACGTGGGCCCGGGCCTCGACGGCGACGAGCGGGTGGACCTCGAGGGGAGGACCATCCTGCCCGGGCTGTTCGACTGCCACACCCACGTCGTGCTGGGCACGATCGACCGCATGGTCCTCGCCAATCAGCCGTTCTCGTACCAGTTCTACGTGGCGGCGCACAACCTGCAGGCGACGCTGCGGGCAGGGATCACGAGCGCGCGCGACGCCGGCGGCGCCGATCTCGGGATCAAGCAGGCGCTCGAGGATCGGCTGATCGCCGGACCACGCCTCCAGGTCAGCCTGTCGATGCTGAGCCAGACGGGCGGCCACGGCGACGAGTGGCTGCCCTCCGGCAACCGCCTGATGCTGCTGGCGACGCATCCCGGCGTGCCGGACACGATCGTCGACGGCGCCGACGGGATGCGGGCCAAGGTCCGCGAGCTGATCCGGATGGGTGCCGACGTGATCAAGGTGGCGACCTCCGGCGGCGTCCTCTCGCCCCGCGACAAGCCGACCCACGCCCACTTCCGACCCGCCGAGCTCGATGCGCTCGTCGAGGAGGCGACGGCGGCGGGGATCTTCGTGATGGCCCACGCCCAGGCGACGGACGGGATCAAGAACGCCGTGCGCGCGGGGATCCGCTCGATCGAGCACGGCATCTACCTCGACGACGAGGCGGTCGACCTGATGCTCCAGCGCGGAACCTGGCTGGTGCCCACGCTCATCGCCCCGCAGGGCGTCATCGACGCGGTCGAGGCGGGCGCCCAGGTCGCGCCGGCCATGGTGGACAAGGCCCGGGCCGTCATCGACGCGCACCGAGCGTCGTTCGCGCGCGCCGTCCAGGCCGGCGTCCGGATCGCGATGGGCACGGACAGCGGCGTGACACCGCACGGTCAGAACCTGCGCGAGCTGGCGCTCATGGCCGACGGCGGCATGTCGCCGCGCGAGGTGCTGCTGGCCACCACGCGCGCGGCCGCCGAGCTCCTCGGGGTTGCCGACGATCGAGGCGCCCTCGAGCCGGGCAAGCTGGCCGATCTCGTCGTCGTCGCCGGCGACCCGTACGAGCTCGCCACGCTCGACCGGCGAATCGAGGCCGTCTACCTGGGCGGCGACCGGGTGGTCTGACACGCGGGAGGCAATGCATGGCGAAGTCGATGCTCGGCGCGGTCCTGCCGGGCAACCGGACCGTCGAGCTCCGCCAGTTCCCGGTCCCCGAGCCCGGGCCCGGCCAGGTCCTCCTGCGGATGGGGGCCTCCACGATCTGCGGCAGCGACATCCGGGCGATCTATCGGGAGCACCTGGGGACGGGCCCGGAGCGCTACCAGGGCGTGATCTGCGGTCACGAGCCGGCCGGCCGGATCGTCGAGACGGGGCCGGACGTCCGGGGCTTCCGGGAGGGTGACCGGGTCCTGCTCTACCACATCAGCGGCTGCGGGCTGTGCCACGACTGCCGAACGGGCTACCAGATCAGCTGCTCCAGCCCACGGCGGGCCGCCTACGGGTGGCAGCGGGACGGCGGCAACGCGGAGTACTGCCTCGCCGAGGAGGCCGATTGCATCCGCCTGCCGGACTCGATGAGCTTCATCGACGGAGCCTGCGTGGCCTGCGGCTTCGGGACCTGCTACGAGGCCATCCGGCGGATCGCCGTGTCCGGTGACGACACGGCGCTCGTCGTCGGGCTCGGACCGATGGGTCTCGCGTCGCTCATGCTGGCGCGTGCGCGCGGCGCCACCAGGCTCATCGGCGTCGAGATCTCGCCCGAGCGGCGAGCGCTGACCGAGCGCCTGGGCCTGGCGGACCTCGTCGTCCCGGCGGACGAACATGCCGTGGAGCGGATCCGCGAGGCAACGGACGGACACGGCTGCGAGGTGGCGATCGACACCTCGGGCGCCTCCGCCGGCCGCCAGCTGGCCGTCCGCGGCACCCGTCACTGGGCACGGATCGCCTTCGTCGGCGAGGGCGGCACGGTCGAGCTGAACCCGAGCCCCGATCTGATCCACGACCAGAAGACGATCCACGGGTCGTGGGTGACGAGCATCGGCACCATGGAGGACCTGGTCGAGCGGATCCCGCGCTGGAGCCTTCGCCCGGAGATCACGGTGACGCACCGGTTCGCGCTCGAGCAGGCCGCCGACGCCTACGCGACGATGGACGCCGGGACGAGCGGCAAGGTCGCGATCGTCTTCGAGTAGGGGCCGATCGATGCGCGCCCTCGGTATCGGCGAGATCCTGTGGGACCTGCTCCCCGGTGGACCCCGCCTCGGCGGTGCGCCGTTCAACGTCGTCGCCCACCTCAACCGGTTCGGGCACGGCGTCCGCTACGCGACGGCGGTGGGCGACGACGAGCTCGGCCGGCGCGCGCTCGACATCCTTGCGGCCGAGGGCATCGGGCGGGAGCTCGTTCGGGTCCTTCCCGGTCGCCCGACCGGGACCGCCAGCGTCGTCGTCGACCGGCGAGGCAGCCCCGAGTTCGCGATCGCGACCGGCGTGGCCTGGGAGGAGCTCGCTCTCAACCCCGCTGCGCTGGCCGAGACGATCGCATGGTCGCCCGACGCGATCGTCTTCGGCACCGTGGCCCAGCGGAGGCAGCCGATCGTCGCCTGGACCCGCCGACTGCTGTCTGCGCTGCCGTCGCCCGTCCGGCTGTACGACGTCAACCTCCGCACCGATGGCTGGGAGCCGGCGCTGCTGGAGGAGCTCGCATCGCTGGCGACGGTCCTCAAGCTGAGCAGGAGCGAGATGGAGGTCGTCGCGGGGCTGGGGTGGGGCACAACCCGGACGCCCGAGGCATTCGCTCGGGCAGCATCCGCGCGCTTCGGGCTGCGGGCCGTCTGCATCACCTTCGGGGCAGACGGGGCGGGCCTGCTGCTGGACGGCGACTACCTGGCGGCCCGCCCGCCCGCCGTCGAGGTCGTCGACACGGTCGGGTCCGGCGATGCGTTCGCGGCGGCGCTGCTCGACGGCCTGCTCCGCGGCCGACAGGCCGCCGACGTCCTGGCGCGCGCGGTCACCCTCGGCGCCTTCGTGGCCTCGCGCGCGGGCGCCCTTCCGGCCTGGACGGAGGCGGACCTCGTCCGAGTGGCGGGGCCGCGACGTCGTCCCTGACGGTCAGCCCTGCCGGAGGTACGCCAGGACAGTTGATCCCCTCGTCGTAGGCCAGCAGGACCTCGTCCTCGGTGACCGTGTACGTCCCGCTCGTCGCCGACCCGCCACGCCGGCGGCCTCGGCGCGTCCGCCGCCGGGAGCGTCGTCGGTCGTGACCCGTCATGCCCCCCGGTCCTGAGAGATCAGCTCGGTCGTTGTTGGCGTTCCGGGAAGTGGCCGCTGACGCATGACCGGCTCAGGTGGGCGCTCCACCTCGCGCGTGATCCAGCCCTCGCCGGTGAGGACCTGGCGCAGCGTGGCCGCGAAGGCGTCCGGGTCGCCCGTCTGGCCGTACTCGCCGCCGAGAAAACCGCCATGGCCGCTGGGGAAGGTGACGGGCCTCGTCCCCAGCCGCTCGGCCACCGCCACCGCCGCGCGATGGGCCAGCTCGCCCTCCGATTCGGCTCCCGCGCCGATGACGATGCGGGTCGAAGCCGCACGGAGGGCCTCGAAGTCGAACTGATAGTGGGTGCCCGATACGATGTTCTGCCCGACCAGCGGGTCGGTCCGGGAGCCGTCGTCCTCGGTCGGCAGCCCGAACATGGCAGGGTCGGGAGCGGGCCGGTCGGCGTAATCGGCCGGGACCGGACCCTTGTGGCTGACAAGCGCGATGAACTTTGCCATCGCGGGACCGAGGCCGCTCCGCAGATACGTCGCGTGGATGTCGACGCACGCGGCCAGCGCCTCCTCGCGATCCGGCAGGACGTGGGCGGCGGGAGGCTCATGCGCGACGAGCGTCCGGACCTGCTCCGGATGCCGGGCCACCAGGGCCAACGCGTTCACGGCACCGCCGCTGCTGGCGAAGATCTCCACGGGACCGGCGTCCAGCCTCGAGATCAGCCGGTGCAGGTCGTCCGCGTGCTGATCGGGCGTGGACTCGCTGGCGTCGTCGGTGCGCTTGCTGCGTTCCACCCCGCGGGGGTCGTAGGTCACGACCATGCGGTCGGTGAAGTGCCCCGCCAGCGTGTCGAAACCGCCAGCGCCCATGGGTGACCCGATCAGGAACAGGACCGGCGCCGTGCTCGAGTCGTTGCTCCGGACGTCATAGGTGAGGACAGCCCCGGGCACGTCCAGGGTGTGAGTCGTCGGCTCAGCCATGATGCTCTCCTGCGGGGTGCTATCTCGCTCTTCAGACTCATCGCGGCGACCAACCTCATCGGCCGGTCGATCACCGCTCGTGAGCCCTCGCCTGCCCTGCCGGGCGTTCGACAGGAATCGCCGCGTATCGCGTGGCCGCATCTCGATCCACGCTGGCCGCTATCATCG
>JACDAV010000330.1 GCA_013695255.1 Chloroflexota bacterium | reverse complement strand
GGCTCTCGACCTGGATCACGAGGTCGACCGCGCCCATGTCGATGCCGAGCTCCAGCGAGCTGGTCGCGACGAGCGCCGGCAGCCGCCCGGCCTTCAGCTCCTCCTCGATCTGGACGCGCTGCTCGCGAGCGATCGAGCCGTGGTGGGCGCGGACGAGCTCCTCGCCGGCCAGATCGTTGAGGCGATGGGCGAGTCGCTCGGCCAGACGGCGGCTGTTGACGAAGACGATCGTGCTTCGGTGGGCCCGGATCCGCTCGAGGATCGCGGGGTGGATCGACGGCCAGATCGACGTGCGCGCGTCACCCAGCGTGGCCGGACCGCCCGGCTGGTCCTCCGGGGGGAGCAGCTCGCCGATTCTTGCCATGTCCTCGACCGGGACGACGACCTCGAGCTCGAGTGGCTTGCGAGCGCCGGCGTCGACGATCGTCACGGTCCGGTCCGGGCCAGCCCCGCCGAGGAACCGGGCGATCGTCTCGAGGGGCCGCTGCGTGGCGCTGAGCCCGATCCGCTGGGGTGGTCTCACGGCCAGCTGCTCGAGTCGTTCGAGGCTGAGGGCGAGGTGGGCGCCGCGCTTCGTGCCGGCAATCGCGTGGACCTCGTCGACGATCACGTGCTCGACCGTCTTCAGCACCTCGCGCGCCTGGCTGGTCAGCATCAGGTAGAGCGACTCGGGCGTCGTGATGAGGATGTCCGGCGGGTGTCTGGCGATGTCGCGGCGCTCGTCCTGCGGCGTGTCCCCGGTGCGGCTCGCGACGGCGATCCGGGGCGCTTCGGCGCCGAGACGCGTTGCGGCCAGGGCGATGCCGGCGAGCGGGGCGCGGAGGTTGCGCTCGATGTCGTACGTCAGCGCCTTGAGGGGCGAGATGTACAGGACGCGGATCCCGTCGCGGACCGTTGCCGGCGTTCCGCGCCGGCCGGCGACGGTGCGGCTGGGCGGCGGCTCCGTGGCGAGGCGGTCGAGCGTCCACAGGAACGCGGCGAGCGTCTTGCCGCTGCCCGTCGGGGCGTGGATGAGCGTGTGCTGCCCGGCGGAGATGGCAGCCCAGCCGTCTGCCTGGGCCTGGGTGGGGGCCTCGAAGGTGGCGCGGAACCATTCGCGAACGGGGGCGCTGAACGGGGCGAGCGGATCGGCCACGGCCTGGCGAGTATAGGTCGCCCGACAGCTTTAGACCATGCGTGCTAATTGCCCTCTCTGCTCGCCGTTCCGGCCGGCCCGGGCGCGCCGCTGTCGTAACGCCGCCTCCAGGACAGCATCCGGCGGGTCCGTCACGCAAAGCGCCAACATCGCTGTCTCCAAGACAAGCGCGTGCCGTTCTGTCCAACGGCCGCGTAAGCACTGGATACGGGCCGTGTGCTCAACTGACCCCATGGCCACGCGAACCCTGTCCGAGCGAACCGTGGCCGGCCGGCGGGCAGCCGAGCGACTTCGGCAGATCGGCCAGGAAATCAGGCGCCTCCGGCTGGAGGGCGGGATCAGTCAGCGTCGCTTGGCGGAAGCGGCGGGAGTGGCCGCCGGCTTTCTGTCGCATGTCGAGCGCGGGGAGCGCCAGCCCAGCCTTGCGGTGATGGAGTCACTCGCATCTGCGCTGGGAGCCGATCTCAGCGTGCACCTCTACCCGAACACCGGGCCGACGATTCACGACCGGCTGCAGGGACCGATGGTCGAGAGCCTGCTGTCCGAACTCCATCGACGATGGCAGCGCTTCGTGGAGGTTGTGGTTCGTCGCCCATCGCGCGGCGTCATCGACGTCGTCGTGGCCGACCTGACCGCCCAGCTGGTGATCGCGATCGAGGTCGAGTCGGGGCTCCGGCGACTCGAACAACAGCTGCGCTGGTCGGCCGACAAGGCCGAGTCGCTCCCGTCGTCCCAGCTCTGGGCCGTCCTGGCGGCCACGGCCCCACCGACCATCTCCCGGGCATTGCTGCTCCGAAACACCCGATCCACACGCGCGGTCGCCGGCACCTTCGAGCGGGCCCTCGCGACGGCCTATCCCGCTCGCCACGCTGACGCGGTCGCCGCCCTGCGCGGCGTGCGACCCTGGCCGGGACCTGCAGTCCTCTGGGCGGAGGTCACGGGGGGAACGGCCGTGCTTCGCGACACACCTCCGCGCGGCATCTCACTTGGCAGGTGACTGCCTCCCTGCCATCGATCGAAGCCGGGACGCCAGGACGACGATCAGCCGGCGGAGTACGGCCTGGGCTACCGGCTGACCGGCCCGGCAGGCCCGGCACGGCAGGCCCGGCAAACCCGGCCGAGCCGGAAGGGGCTGACGGCGCGGTTCGGTCCGGAGGTCGCGCCCCGGCATGTCAGCGGACGGGCGGTGCGGGCGCACGTCGCCCGACCAGGGCCTCGGAATCGATCCGCCCGAGGCCGCCACCCGCGAGCTCGACCCCGAACCCGGCGCCCTCCAGAAGCCGCCTTGCGATCAGCGCCCGGGTATCGCGCGGAAGCGGGTCCAGCGGGTCGCGCTCGGCCACGGTCACGACGGCCTCGAGCGGCCCGCCGTGCCGGGACACCAGGCTGCCGAGCAGTGCGGTCGCGACCCCCGATCGCCGAAACGCCGGAGCGACGCCCAGCGCGGCCAGCCGCCCATCGACCTGGATCGCGATCCCAACGATGACGTCGCCTGCCACGGCCGCCGCGGCCGTCGCGTCCCCAAACTGGACTGCCGCCGCCAGGATCGCCCGACCGGCCGCCGGGTCGGCGGGGGGGATGACACCGGTGGCGAGCCCGAGTCGATCGAGGGTGGCCGCGTCGAGCGACGGCACGAGCGTCGGCTCCTGGTTCGGCGGCTGCGCTCCAACCCGGGCGGCCCGCCCGGGATCCAGCGGCGACCACCAGCGTCGATCGCGCGCCTCGCGAAGCAACGCGGGCACGACAACAGCCTCGATCTCCGCGGCTCCACGTCGGGACGCCCGCTCCGCCGCGCGCTGCTGGCTGTCCACGGGCTCACCGGCGTTCGGCGCGTCGTCGAACGTCGTCGGCAGCGGCACCTGCCCGTACCGTGCCGCCTCGGACGCCCATCGCTCGCGCCACGCGGCGGGCGTCTCCGCCGGCGTCTCGCGGTGCGCCCCGGCGAGCCAGACGAGCGACCACGCCCTTGGGACGACCCGGTACGCATCGTAGCCGCCGCCGCCCGTGGCCAGCCACCGCCCGCCGGCGTACCGGTGGGCCACCCGATCCACCAGCCGGGCCGCGGCGCCCATGGCCGTCGTCGTGACGCGCAGATGCGCGAGCGGGTCCCAGGCATGGGAGTCGCAGCCGTGTTGCGAGACGACCACGTCCGGCCCGAACGCCGCCGCCAGCGCCGGCACGATCGACTCGACCGCGTCCAGCCAGGCCGCCTCGCCCGCGTACGGCTCGAACGGCACGTTGACGCTCGTGCCCGCGGCCGCCGCACCGCCGAGCTCCTGCGGGAACCCCGTGCCCGGGAACAGGTAGCGGCCCGATTCGTGGAACGAGACCGTGAGCACACCGGGGTCGTTCCAGAACAGGGCCTGGACACCGTCGCCGTGGTGGACGTCGAGGTCCATGTACAGGACGCGCCGACCGTCGCGGCGGGCCCGGGCGATGGCGAGCGCCGGATCGTCGTAGATGCAGAACCCCGAGGCGCGGTCGCGCATCGCGTGGTGCAGCCCACCGCCCGGGTGGAAGGCGTGCTCCACATCGCCGCGCAGGATCGCTTCCATGGCCCGGAGCGTCCCACCGGCGACCATCGCCCCCGCCTCGTGCATTCCGGCGAAGGCCGGGTTGTCCCCTCCCCGACCGATCCCGGGCGCCGAGGCGCTCCACGGGTCGGCCGACACGCGCCTGACCGCCGCGACATAGGCCCCGTCGTGGCAGAGCTGCAGGTCCTCGTCGGAGGCCGGCTCCGGTGCCAGATCGGGCTGCGCCCCGACCGCCCGGAGCAACTCGATCCCGGGCCCGAACCGGCGGGGCGTGAGCGGGTGACCCTCCCCGAAGTCGTAGCTCGCTGAGCGGGGGCCGTAGACGAGAAGTGGGCCGTCGGGTCGTTTCACCGTGCTGCCATGGTGACACGCTGCAGCGAGGCGTCCGTTCCCCGGTCCGGCGACCGCCGCGCCCACCACGCGCCCACGCCCGCAGCCGCCGAGGCATCGCTGGACGCAGGGGCTACCATCCCGTTATGGGTGAGCTGCTCGTCGTCCTCCTCATCATCCTCGTCCTCGTGCTGATGTGGCGGGGGCCGAAGACGCTGCCGCGCCTCGGCGAAGCGCTCGGTCGCGGCGTGCGCGAGGCCCGCCGGGAGGCGAGCGACGCGCTGGACGGCGATCGGGATCGCTCCCCGACGGACGACCAGCGACAACCCTGACGCAGCGCCACCAGCGCCCTCCTCCCGATGATCGATCGCGCGGACAGCACGTCCGCGGTCGACCGAGCCAGGACGCCGCCCCCGGACCGCCCGGCGGCGATCGAGGCTGCCTCCGCGATCCTGATCATCTGCGGCATGGTCCGCCTCTTCGCGATCGCCCTCGCGCTCATCGCGCCGCCGGATCCTGCCCGTCCCATCGTGTCGCAGGTCGTCGTGGCCGAGACCGCGCTCCAACTCGCCACGGGGCTTGTCGGCGGGGTCGTCCGCTTCGGTCGCGGCTGGCTCCCCGCCGTGAACATCGTGGCGACCCTCGCGTTCATCGGCCTGCTCGGTCCGAGCGTCGTGTCGCTCGCCTTCGCCGTGCTGTTCTCGTTCGCGTTCGTGGCGATCTTCCTCAACAAGCCCTGGTTCGACGCCATGCAGGCCTGGCGGCGCCTCACGCCGGAACGGCGCGCATGACGGGAGGCCGTTCGAACGGCACCGATGGGTCCGACCGCACGATCGAGATCGACAACCCCCGTCCTGGCTCGCGCCGAACCACGATCCTCGTCCACGGCCGACCGGTCGACACGCGCGCGGACGTCGACCAGGGCCTTCAACGATCTGCGGTATCTCGCGGCGTCGCTCCCGAGATAGCGCCCCACGCCCGCATCAGCTCGACGGCAACCGCCGTCGCTGGGTCTCGATGGCCGTCGCGGGATCGGCGCCGATGTCGCCGTGACCCGGGAGCAGCCGGCGCGCTGCGAGCGCCTGGCCCCGGTCGAGCGACGTCAGCCAGGCGGTGACGTCCGGCGGGCCGAGGATCGAGCGGGCGGGCCCGGGCCCCAGGAGATCCCCCACCAGCGCCACGCCTGCGTCGTCGGCCACGAAGGCCACATGGTCCGTCCGCGGCCCCGGCGTCGTCAGGGTGAGGAGCCGCATGTCGCCGGCCGGGACCGGATCCCCATCGGCCAGCTCGATCACCTCCGCCGGGAGATCGTGCCCCGCGCCCGGACCGCCAAATAGAGGAACCGACAGCCGGATGGCCAGCGCCTCCGCTCCGGCCGCGTGATCCGGCTCGGCGTGGGTGATCGCGATCGCCGCGATCGATGCGGACCGGCTGGCGGCAAGGGCGAGGACCGCGTCGGCGGCGGCCTCGGACGGATCGCCCGGATCGACGACCACCAGTGCCCGGCGCCCCACAACCCACGCGTTGACCGGCTGCCCGGCGATGCCGCCGGCGCCGGGCATGACGATCCGGGCGATTCCGGGTTCGGCGTCCTCGAGCCGGATCGGGGCGGACGGACCCGGCGCCAGCCGCTCGGCGACCTCCCCGACGGACACGGCGTGCTCGAGCTGCTGGAGCGTGGCGCTCGTCGGCACCCACAGGGCGATCTCGCCGGCGGCCCTCGCGTCCAGCGCGGCCCGCGGCGACGTCCAGCGGTGCGCGACCACCTCTTCGCCGACGAATGACGGCTCCGCGTCTGGTGGCAGCTCGGCGACGAAGAACCGCACGTCGAACCGTCGGCCGGCGAACGGCGGCGTCACCCAGCGCGAGAACGGCCACAG
>JACDAV010000306.1 GCA_013695255.1 Chloroflexota bacterium | reverse complement strand
TCAGCATCGTGACCGGCCGGGCGCTGATCGTGGGCCTGATCTACACGCTCGTCTGGGAGGGAATCCTGGCCGGCATCCTCGAGGGCACCCGCCTCTTCAGCGTGCGCGAGGCGACGCTGTCCGTGGCAGAAGCGCTCGCGCCGCTCGGGGCGGGCATCGACGGTGACGTCGAGACGGCCACGGGGCTCGCCCTGCTCGCCATCGTGACGGCCGTCGGACTGGCGCTGACGACGGTCCGCCTCGGTGGCTACGAGGTGCGGGGGACCGAGTAGGTTGACGCGCGCCGCGCTTGCGGCCATCCTGTTGCAACCAGTTGCAACAGTGGGAGCCGCACGTGATCTCACTTCTCGATCTGATGCCCTTGCCTGCCGCGGCGGCGGCGGCTGCGGCGGCCGCGGGCGCGGGCGGCGGACTGCTCGTGACGGGCCTCCTGCTCGGCATCCGGCACGGTTTCGACTGGGACCACATCGCGGCCATCACGGACATCACCTCGACGACGGCAACCGCGCAGGTCGGATCGCAGGCGCACGAGGCCCAGCATCGGTCGGTCGTGCGCGGGCACGAGCACGGGCACGGCGGGGCCGGTGAGCTCCGTGCCCACGATGCGGGACCGGCCCCGGACGCGGTCGCGGTCATCGTGGCCGGCGCGGGGATCCCGCGCGGACGGTTGATCGCCGAGCAGCGCCACGCGATCGTGCTCGGGACGCTGTATGCGCTGGGCCACGGCCTGGTCGTCGGGCTGCTCGGTCTGGCGGCCCTGGCGTTCGGTGCGCTCCTGCCGGAATGGGTCGATCCGATCATGGGTCGGATCGTCGGCGTGACGCTCCTGGTCCTGGGCGTGTGGGTCTTCTTCTCGCTCTGGCAGTACGCGCGGCACGGCACGGAGTTCCGGCTGCGCAGCCGCTGGATGCTCGCGTTCGACGCGATCCGCTACGGCTGGCGCCGCTTCCAAACCCGGCTGCACGGCCACGAGCACCACGATCCGATGGAGATGAGCTCGTACGGCCCGCGGACCGCCTTCGGGGTGGGGATGATCCACGGGATCGGGGCGGAGACCGGTACCCAGGTGCTGCTGATCGCAGCCGTCGGCGGCGCGGCCGGGCAGGGGCTGGGTGTGCCGATGATGCTCGCGTTCATCGCCGGCCTGCTCGTGTCGAACTCGGTCGTCGTCCTGGTCACGGCCACGGGGTTCGTCGCCAGCCAGTTCCGGCAGCGCCTGTACGTCGCGGTCGGCATCCTGGCCGGCGCCTTCAGCGTCTGGATCGGGCTGCTGTTCCTCTTCCAGGCCGAAGGCGCTCTGCCGGACCTCGAGCGCATCCTGGGCTTCATCGGTGCGTAGGTGACCGCGCCCGACTGGCAATCGCTGCCCGACCGGCTCCGCGCGCGCGGGCTGCGCTGGACCCCGCAGCGCCGCGTGCTCGTCGATGTGCTCTCCCGGACGCGCGGCCACGTGACCGGCAGCCAGCTCCTCGAGCGCTGCCGGGCGATCGAGCCGGCCACGATCCCGTCGACGGTCTACCGGACGCTCGACGTGCTCGAGGAGCTGGGCATGGTCCGCCACGGTCACGCGGCCGACGGGCGCGAGGAGTTCCATGTCCTGCCGGAGGCGGACCACGGCCACCTGCACTGCGGGGCGTGCGGTGGGAGCTGGGACCTCTCGGCCAACGAGGCGGACGGCCTCGTGCGCTCGCTCCGGGCGGGCCGCGGGTTCGTCGTCGACCTGTCGCACGTCACGATCGTCGGTCGCTGCGGCGCGTGCTGCGGCGAGCCCGGAACCGAGGGCTGGTAGCCGCCCCGTCAGCCCTCCGAGGTCGGGACGCCCAGGATGTTGAACCCGGCGTCGACGTACAGGACCTCGCCGGTGACGGCGGCGGCCAGATCGGAGCACAGGAAGACGGCCGCCCCGCCGATGTCCTCGATCGTCACGTTCCGCCGGAGCGGCGCGACGTCGCCGAAGGCGCCGTGCATCTTCTTGAAGCCGGCGATCCCGGCCGCGGCCAGGGTGCGGATCGGGCCGGCGCTGATGGCGTTGACGCGG
>JACDAV010000305.1 GCA_013695255.1 Chloroflexota bacterium | reverse complement strand
CCGCGTCAACGCCATCAGCGCCGGCCCGATCCGCACCCTGGCCGCGGCCGGGATCGCCGGCTTCAAGAAGATGCACGGCGCCTTCGGCGACGTCGCGCCGCTCCGGCGGAACGTGACGATCGAGGACGTCGGCGGCGCGGCCGTCTTCCTGTGCTCCGACTTGGCCGCCGCTGTCACCGGCGAGGTGCTGTACGTCGACGCCGGGTTCAACATCCTGGGCGTGCCGACCTCGGAGGGCTGATCCCTCGCGGCTCGGGCGGCTCACACGGGTCGATGATTACCCTGCTGACTCGAATGGGGCGCGAGCACGAGGGGCCACGCACCCGGGACCGCGGTTCGGGTCGCGTGGCGTGCACGGTCGCGCCCGATCTGAGTCGCCAGCGTAATCTCGCCATCGGATGGACTGCGCGCGGTGAGCCCCGGCTGCGCGCGGTGAGCCCCGGCTGCGCGCGGTGAGCCCCGGCTGCCGGTGCCCTACGAGCCCTCCGTGCCGACGCACGCGCCACACCGACCAACGATCGTCACGTGCGACAGGTCGACGACGAACCCGCGTCCGACCTCGAGCGAGCGCACGAGGCCGTCCGCTTCGTCGGCCGAGAGGTCCCAGCTGCCCCCGCACGCGTCGCAGTGCAGGTGGCCGTGATCCGCCTCGGGCAGCACGTGGAACTCCTCGCGCCCGTCGGCCGCGTGGCCGTGGCGGACCATGCCGAGGTCCTCGAGCACGTCGAGCGTCCGGTAGACCGTCGAGGGAATCGTCGCCGGATCGATCGCCCGGCACCGCTCGACGAGCTGGCTGCCGGTCACGTGCCCCCGCGTCCGGGACAGGACGTCCACGAGAACACGGCGCTGCGGGGTCCAGCGCAGCCCACGCGCTCGGAGCCGGTCGGGCAGCGACTCCCAGGTCGACGCCGTCATCGCTACGCCCCGATGAACCCGAGGATCCGCTCGAGGTCCGGCAGGGTGCCCTCCGCCTGGAACAGGAACAGGAGCCCGATCCAGACGCTGAACGCCCCGGCCAGCACGCCGACCGCGACATACAGCCGCTGGCGGAACTGGCTGGCGACGAAGCCCGTGGCCGTGACGACGACGATCAGCGAGTTCGAGACGAGCAGGCCGGCGATGAAGGCCAGCATCATCGGGACCCCGAGCCCCTGCCCCGCCGCGCCACCGACGGCGGCGATCAGCAGCACCTGCGTCCCGGTCTCGGCGCCGATCCCGTGGATCATCCCGACGCCGAACGCCGTCCGGGGGCCGTACGAGCTCATCTCCATCGGATCGTGGTGCTCGTGGCCGTGCAGTCGGGCCTGGAAGCGGCGCCAGCCGTAGCGGATCGCGTCGAACGCGAGCATCCACCGGCTCCGCAGCCGGAACTCGGTGCCGTGGCGGGCGAACTGCCAGAGCGAGTAGAAGACCCAGATCCCGAGGACGAGGAGCGTCACGCCGACGACCCGCCCCATGATCGGATCGACCCAGTCCGGCAGGAGCGCCCCGAACGTCAGCGCGGCGAGACCCAGCAGCCCGACGACCAGGCCGTGACCGAGCGCATACAGCGTGCCGAGCATGACCGCCTGGCGCTGCTCACCGATGAGGCCGCTGCGACGGGACGGGCCCGCGGTCGGGGAGTGGCTGGTCGGCACGGCAGCGGCGTCCGTGTCATGCGCGCGCAGCTCGGCGGCGCCCCCGTGGCCGTGCTCGTGACCGCGCTCATGGTCGTGCGCCGCCGATCGATGCTCCGCCTCGTGGGCCTGCGAGCCGGCCTGGGCCGTGGCGGTCGTCGACGTGATGTCCGTGATCGCGGCGATGTGGTCCCAGTCGAAGCCGTGGCGGATCCCGAGCAGGAGGCCCGTGACGAGCAGGCCGCCCCCCGCCCCCGCGGCCGCGGCGGTCGCGGCCGCCGCGAGGAGCGGGGCGAAGAGCGGCGCGACCGCCGCGACGTGCGGTGCGGCCAGTTCGAGGGCTGAGGTCACGTCAGGAGGGCTCCGTTGTTGCAATTACTCGCAACAGTGTCACCCGTCTCGACCTGGTGGTCAACCGGAGGTTCGGCTCGGCCACGCCAGCGGATGGCCGGGCAAGCTGCCGGCCCAGCGGCCCTGCCGAGCTCTCGTTGCAAGACCCGGCCGTCAGGGCCGGAACGAGCGCGTAGCCCCGTCCGATATCGCTGCCAGTGTTATTCCTGCGGCATCGCGCACGCCAAGGGCCTGGCGAGCGTCCGTCTCAGTCCGGATCACGCACGGTCGGTGCGCGGACCGGGCTCACCAACCCGTCGTTCGGGCCGAAGTGGGCAGTGAAGTCCGCGAAACAACACTCCCACCGCTATGAATGCCGACACCGGGACCACGGGGCGGGCCGGGCGCGGGGCGCCGCCGGAGCCGGGCCGATCGCCGCCCGGC
>JACDAV010000300.1 GCA_013695255.1 Chloroflexota bacterium | reverse complement strand
CTCGGTTGGCGTCGGGTCCCCCCTGCGGGCGACTCGGGCCCGGGGCTCGGCTCCTGCGCTGCGTCGACGGCCGCCTCGGCGGTCGCATCTCCGGCTCGGGCCCTCGAGGGCGCACCGCTCGCCGTCGCCCCGGCGGGACGGGCCCCGGCGGCAGCCGCGTTTGGTCCGCTCGGTTCGGTCGGCGCGGCCGCTCCCCACTCGACGTTCACCGGCTCGTCGGGCGGAAACTCGCCGGGGCTCCGCCGGCCACGGGCCTGGTACTCCGGGCCGTGCTTCCGGGGATCGGCGTATTCCTTCGGGTTGATCGTCCAGTAGGTTCCGCTCGACTGGCCGTACCATGACGCGCCGGTCCACTCCGGGTCGAACGGGTCGTGCTCCGCGAAGTCGTAGCTGGTCGATCCTGGCGTCGCCCGATCCGGGGGCCGATCATCCGCGGCTCGCGAGGCGCGTCGCGTCGGTCGGCCGCGCGGGCCCGGTCGCGCCCCGCCCGGTCGGGCGGTCGGACCCGAGGCATCGGCGGCTCCACCCGCCTGCGGTCCCCCGCCGGGATCACGTTCCTGGCCCGGGGGCCTGCCGGCGCGGCTGCGCCAGGTGCTCCGGGTCGAGCGCGCGCGATCCGGATCCGCCTGCCACGCCTGTGGCGCGGGCGTGGCGGCCCCTCGGCGCCGGCCGCCGACCGCGCCCGTCAGCTCGTCGTACGCGGCCCGTATGGCAAGGAAGCGAGGCACCGCCGCGTCACCCGCCGTGTCAGGGTGGTTCGCCTTGGCCAGTCGCCGGTACGCCCGCCTCACGTCGGCAAGCGGCGCGTCGGGCGGCAGCCCGAGGACGCGATAGGGGTCGCCGGTGGGAGCCATGTTGGTCGAGCGAGTTCCTCTGACGGTGGCGCCTGGTTCGTCCGCGCGCCGGTCGGCACGTCGGGCGTCCGCCGGAGAACCCTAGCCGATCAGCTCGCCGACCGGCGCCAGCTCGAACTCCGCAACAGCCTCAGCGGCGGGGCGGCCGTGCGGATCGTCGGCCCGTGGCCGGTGATCGGCCCGAAGCTCGCCGAGCGCGCGCTCGTCGAGAACGCCGGCCTGCCGGAGCGACTCCACCGCCACGGCGCGGCCCGCACGCTCGTACCCGTCGCCGTCCTCGATCTTGATGGCCAGGCCGGAGGGACCGTTCTCGCCACTCGGCCGCTGTCCGGCAAGGATGGCCACCCCCCGAAGGCCCTCGGCGCCGGACTTGCTGACCAGCCGTCCGGGGACGGCTTCCATGAGCGCCGTGTCCAGGCGGTGCCGGGTGCCGCCGACCATCTCCGGGTGCTCGAGCATCGCGTCGCGGATGGTCGTCAGCGGCTCCGCCAGCGAGCTCCGCGCGTCCGTGGTGGGAACCGCGCCCGGACCGGCCAGCAGGGCGTACGCCCGCGCGACCTCTCGGATCGGGAACGCGAAGGTGGAGATGCCGCAGCCGTCGATCGCTGTCTGCAGCCCGGCCGGGGCCGTGCTGAACGCGCGCGCCACGGCCTCCCGGTAGGCCGCCTGCGACGGGTGCTCGTCGCGCCAGTAGTCGGCCGGATCCCAGCCGCGGAGCCGCGACAGCAGGATGAACGCCGCGTGCTGGCCGGAGCACATGTGCCGGATGGCGCTGGGCTGCTCGCCATCGCGGGCGAGCCGGGCGGTGGTCAGCTCGTCGAGCGGCATCCCCTCGCTGCCCGTCGCCAGCAGCGACTGGCTGACGTTGGCGCGACGGAGGAGCGCCTGGACGGTTCGCACGTGCAGGTCCTCGCCGGAGTGCGAACCGGCCATGATCGCGATCTCCGGCGCCGTCAGGTCGAAGGCGGCGACCCCGCCTGCCTCGAGGAGCGACACCACCCCGAACGGCTTGACGCTGCTGCGAAGCGTGACCAGTCGATCCGGATCACCGAGGGCCCGCACGACCCGGCCGGCGGTGTCGACCTCGACGATGTCGCCGCGGTGAACGCTCTCGTCAATGCCGTTGCGGGTCTGGCGAACGAGAACAGGCGGGGCGGCGCTGGGCCTGGGCCGCGGCCGGCGCGCGGGACCCCTGGTGTTGCTGCCGGTCGTGCGGGGCCTGGGCAGGGCGGGCATGGTCATGGCTGTCTCGCTGCAGGATGCGGGTGACCCCGATGACCGACCCGGCGTGCTCGGCCGAGGTGGCCTGGCCCAGGGCGGAATGACGCCCGGCCGTGGCGCGAGACTGGGGCGCCCGGCACGCCTCGAATCGGTCGCCCCGACCGTGTGGCGGACGCTAGCGATCATGCGACGGCGCGTCAATCGGGCGGTTACGATGTCCCCCGGCGACCGCTCCCCCGCCCCCGCCCGCCGGCCCTCATCGTCCGTCCGATCCTCACCGCGGGAGGTCCCGTGTCCCCGCCGCCGACCCTCCACGTCTCGCAGCACCCGGCCGTCCTGCACAAGCTGGCCATCCTCCGCGACGAGCGGGTCGAGCCCAAGAAGTTCCGGGAGATCGTCCGCGAGCTCTCGTGGCTCCTCGGCTACGAGGCGCTGGCCGACGTGCGGGTCAACCCGCTCACCGTCCGGACGCCGCTGGAGGAGACGGAGGCGCACGAGCTGGGCGACCGGATCGGCCTCGTGCCGATCCTGCGCGCCGGCCTCGGCATGGTCGACGCGATGCTGGAGCTGATGCCGACCGCGCAGGTCTGGCACCTGGGCCTCTTCCGCGACGAGCGGACGCTCCGGCCGGTCGAGTACTACAACAAGCTGCCCGACTCGGCGACCGTGGACCTGTGCCTGATCCTGGACCCGATGCTGGCGACCGGCGGCTCCGCCAGCGCGGCCATCGAGGTGCTCAAGCGCTGGGGCGCGGTGCGGATCAAGCTCGTCAACCTGATCGCGGCGCCCGAGGGGGTGGAGGCCGTCACGTCGGCCCACCCGGATGTCCACATCCACTGCGCCGCGCT
>JACDAV010000295.1 GCA_013695255.1 Chloroflexota bacterium | reverse complement strand
GTCCACGCCGCGCCGCACCTGCCGATCGATGTTCGGGCGGTGAGCGCGGACTTCCTCGCCTGCTCCGCGTACAAGTTCTTCGGTCCGCACCTCGGCGTGCTCTACGGCCGCCGCGACATCCTCGAGGCACTGCCGACCTACAAGATCAGGCCGGCTCACGATCGCTACGAGACCGGGACGGGCAACTTCGAGGGGCAGGCCGGCGCGCTCGCCGCGGTCGAGTACCTGGCCGACATCGGGCGCCGCGAGGCCACCTCCGCTGCGCCGGTGACCGACCGGCGGGCTGCGCTGGTCGCCGGGCTGACCGCCATCCGGACCTACGAGATGGAGCTCTACCGGCGGCTTGCCGATGGGCTCGAGCGGCTGCCGGGGACGCGGATCCACGGGATCGTCGAGCGCCACCGGTTCGACGATCGGACGCCGACCGCTGCGGTGACCTTCGACGACCTGTCCCCGGCGGCCGTCTCGGCGGCCCTCGGCAGCCAGGGCATCGCGACCTGGCACGGCGACTTCTACGCCACCGGGCTGATCGAGCGGCTGGGCCTCGCCGGGCGCGGCGGCGTGCTGCGCATCGGCCTCACGCACTACAACACGGCGGCGGAGGTCGACCGGCTGCTCGAGTCGCTGGCGACGATCCTGACTGCCCGTCCGGCGGCTGCAGCCTCGGTCTAGGCATCGGGCGCGGGCCACCGTGCCAGTTGCCGGGCGTCTCGTCCATCCGGTCGGACCCTATGCTGTGCGCGATGACGCTCGTCGAGCGCCGGTACGGCGCCCAGTCGATGACCGAGCCGCTCCGGGATGTGCTCGTCAAGCGCCCCGGATCCGCGTTCGAGCACGCCTACGAAGACCCGGCGCACGGCTTCCTCCATCCGGTCGACGCCGACGCGGCCCGACGCGAGCACGATGCCTTCACCGAGCTCCTCGCCTCGCTCGGGCCCACCGTCCACGTCCTGGAAGCGGAGACCTTCAGCCCGGACCTCGTGTACACCTTCGACCCGCTGCTCGTCACGGACCGCGGGGCCATCCCGCTCCGGCCAGGCAAGCCGAACCGGCTCGGAGAACCAGCCGTCCTCGAGCGGTGGACGTCGGATACCGGGATCCCGACCGCCGGCCGGATCGAGGCACCGGGCACGGTCGAGGGCGGCGACACGTTCTGGCTGCGGCCGGACCTGCTGTGCGTCGGGCGCACGCTCCGGACCAACGATGAGGGTGCGCGGCAGCTGGCCGAGCTCGTCGGCGGCGACGTCCGAATCTTCGACGTCCCGTACTGGCGGGGGCCGGCCGAGCTGATCCACCTCCTGTCCGTCATCTCGCCGGTGGCCGACGACCTCGCGGTGGTCTACCTGCCGCTCCTGCCGGTCGGCCTCTGGGAGCTGCTCGGCGAGCTCGGGATGCGTCTCATCGGGGTACCGGACGAGGAGTTCGCCACCCTCGGCTGTAACGTGCTGGCCGTCCGGCCCAGGGTGGTGATCATGGCCGAGGGCAACCCGCGGACGCGGGCGATGCTCGAGTCGGCGGGCTGCGAGGTCCACACGTACGCGGCCCGGGAGATCGGCATCAACGGCTCCGGGGGCCCGACCTGCCTGACCCGGCCGATCCTGCGCGGATGATCCCGATCACCGGGGCGGCGGCGCGCGTCGACGAGGCATGGACGGCCGAGGTCCTCCGGGAGCTGGTCCGGGTCCCCAGTGTCACGGGCTCCGAGGAGGCCGTGCAGGATGCGGTCGCGGCGCGGCTGACCGGGATCGGTGTCGCGGTCGAGCGCCTCGCGCCGGATCCGGCGGCGGTGGAGTCGGATCCCGACTGGCCGGGCGCCGAGATGCCCCGGACGTCACTGCCCATCGTCGTCGGGCGGCTGGGCCGGCCGGGCGGGCGGCGGCTGCTGCTCGTCGGCCACGTCGACGTCGTGCCGCCGGGCGACCCCTCGACGTGGACGGTCGACCCGTGGGCAGCGGAGGTCCGCGACGGCCGGCTCCACGGGCGGGGCGCCTGCGACATGAAGGGCGGCGTGGCCTCGATCCTGGCTACCCTCCGGGCGCTCGTCGACTCCGGCGCGGCGGACCGCCTCGACGGCGAGGTCCTTGCGGCCTTCGTGCCGTCCGAGGAGGACGGCGGCCAGGGCATGCTCGCCGCGATCAGGGCGGGCGTCGTGGGCGACGCGGCCGTGATCACGGAGCCCACCTCGCTCGAGGTCGTGATCGCGCATGCCGGGGCGATCACGTTCCGGCTGGTCGTGCCCGGTCGCGCGGCACACGCCTCGATGCGTCGCGAGGGCGTGTCCGCGCTGGACAACCTGTACGTGCTGCTCCGGGCGCTGGAGGTTGACGAGCGGGAGCGCAACGAGGCCGAGACGGACCCGCTGATGACCGGACTCGGGCTGCCGTATCCGACGATCGTCGGCAAGGTCGAGGGCGGGGAGTGGGCCTCGACGGTCCTCGACCGCGTGGTCGCAGAGGGTCGCTACGGCGTCCGGCTCGGCCAGGCGTGGCGCGACGCCGAGGCGGACCTGCGGCGCTGCATCGACGCCGCCTGTGCTGCCGATCCGTTCCTGCGCGATCACCCGGCGAGCGTGGAGATCACGGGCGGCCGGTTCTCGTCCGCCCAGGTTCCGGCCGATCATCGCCTGCCCGTCTCGCTCGGCGCGGCGGCAGAGGACGTGCTCGGGCGCCGGCCTGCTGTCCTCGGCAAGCCGTACGGCGCCGACATGCGGCTGCTGGTCAACGAGGGCCAGACGCCGACCGTCATCTTCGGCCCCGGCGACGTGGCGGTCGCCCATTCGGCCGACGAGTTCGTGCCGCTCGACGAGGTGGCGGACTGCGCTCGGGTGCTGGCGGCGTGGGTGGAGGCGGAGCTCAGCTCACGGCGGTGACGGGCGCGGCGGGCGTGCGATCGCTCGCCATCTCCACGAACCGGCACAGCGCGTTGGCCAGGCGCATCTGCCCGGGGGTCCGGGCCCGGACGCGCAGCAGGTCCGGCGACGCGGCCACGACGGCAACGCATCGGGCGCGGGACGTGGCCACGTTCAAGCGGTTGCGGCTGTACAGGAAGTCCATGCCGCGCGGGGCGAGCTCCGGAGCCGACGTGGTCATCGAGTAGATGCTGATCGGCGCCTCCTGGCCCTGGAACTTGTCGACGGTCCCGACGCGCGCCTCGAGCGGCAGCCGCCGGGCGATGGCCCCGACCTGCGCGTTGTACGGGGCGACGATCAGGATGTCGTCCCAGGTGATCGGCCGCTCGGCTCCGCCCGGGTCGATCCAGGTGGCCCCGCCCTCGACCAGCGATCTCGCCAGCCGTGCGACGACATCCGCCTCGACCGGCGACTCGTTGTCGTAGCTCCCGTCCGTCGGTACCTGGTGGAACCGGACGCCCACGCCGTCGACCGAGGGACCGGCGCGCAGCAGCTGCGACGCCAGGTGCGGCTCCGGGTCGAGGCGGCCGTCGTAGAAAACCTCCGAGGTGTAGCGGCACAGCTCGGGGTGGAGCCGCCAGGTCGTCTCGAGGAACAGGCCATGGTCCGGCGGCATCGTGGCCAGGTCACCGAGGACGTGGGCCAGGGCCGACCGACCGGCGCCCGGGGGATGCGCCCCGCGCAGCGGCTGGTCGAGCTGCTGGGGATCGCCGAGGAGCACGATGCTCCTCGTGGCCGCCGACATCGCGAGCACGTTGGCGAGCGAGAACTGACCAGCCTCGTCGACGAACAGCACATCGACGGCATCGGCCATCCGGCTCGACGCCCACAGCCACGACGTACCGGCCGCCAGGTTCGCCCGCCCATCGTCCAGGCGCGCCCGGGTGTCCGCCGTGTCCTTCGCCCGGGTGACGCGGTCATGCACGACCGCCTGGTCCCTGGCCGTCGTCTTCTGGACGACGCGGACGTCGACGCCGTCGGCCGTGGGATCGTCCGCGGCCGCGATGACGGCCTTGACGAGGTTGCCGATCACCTTGTGGCTGTTCGAGGTGATGCCGACCCGCTTGCCGGCGGCCAGCAGCGTGCAGATCATCCTGGCCCCGCTGTACGTCTTGCCGGAGCCCGGCGGCCCCTGGATGGCCAGCGTGGTGTGGTCAAGCGCGAGCGCCAGCCGCCGGGCGGCAACCAGCTCGGACTCGCCGGGCCGCACCAGCGGCTCGAGGGCCCGCTGCCCGACCCGCGGCGGCCGGCGCAGCAGCAGGTCGCGAGCCGCGCGGTACGGGCCCGGGGCGTCCAGCCCGTGCGCCAGCACCCACTCGGCCAGATCGACCAGCACGCGCTGGTGATCCTGTGTCCGCAGGTAGCCGAGCGGGACGATCGCCTCGGGGTGTGGCTCGTCGACCCTGCGCCGCAGGTCGAGCGTCATGTCTGCCGGGTTGGTGGCGATGACCTCGCCGACGTCCCAGTCGAACGGCTTGGCGCCCGGGGCCGCCTGTGCCTTGGCCGGGTCGTAGACCGT
>JACDAV010000289.1 GCA_013695255.1 Chloroflexota bacterium | reverse complement strand
GACCGGATGGCGTCGAGGATCAGCCGCTCGGAGAGGTGGTCGACCTCGGTCACGACGTCCCGCGCGCTCTTGTAGTCGATCCGCTCGACGCGCTCGTAGCGGTCCATCAGGAGGCGCCCGGCGCGGGCAGCGATCTCGAGCGCGAAACCGAGCTCGTCGGCGAGCTCGGTGCCGTCCCCGGCGGCCGGCGAAGCGGTCACCGGGCCTGACAGTCGACGGCCAGGTCGAGCGGCTGCGGGCCGAACTTGCCGGTGGTCGTCGTGAACCGGCGGTTCTCGCCCGGCTCGATCCGGGGCGTCAGCACGATCTCCGAGGCACCCACACCCCGCGATTCCGCGCGCGTGAGGCGGCAGCTGGTCGTCCCGCTCTTGGACCCGTCGTTGCGGACCTCGAGCGTCACAGCGAGACCGTCTGAGCCGGCCGCGACCCCGACCACCTGGGCTGTGAACGGCCCGATCCCGGACAGCGCCGCACGACCCGCCACGGCCAGCACGACGATGGCCAGAAGAAGCGCCACGAACACGGTGCCGTGGACCTGGCTGGTCGCGGGCTGCTCCAGGCCCAGCGGGTTGCAGCGCTCGCACAGCGAGACGTCGAGCGGCACGGGCCTGCCGCATCGCACACAGGCGTGCGTCGGCTCCGGGGCGGGGCGCGTCGTGGCGCCGGACGGGATCGTCATGTCGGCAGGTCGATGGTGCCACGGCAGGACCGAACGGGACGCCGATCCCCTGTCGTCCCTATCGCTCCGCCGCGTCCACCAGCGCGTCGACGTCCGCCGAGGTCCTTGCCGTCACGATGACGCCGGTCGCCCCCCGGTCGCGCCAGCGCTCGAGCTCCGCTCGCGGCTCGACCGCCCATGGCGTCCCCACGATCGAGTCCACCCCGGACCTGCCGTCCTCGAAACCGACGATCACCGGGCCTGGCTCGCGTCCCGCCGCCGCGCAGCCGTCACGGTAGACGGGCAGGAGGCGGTCCAGGAGGTCCGGCCGTGTCGTCCAGCCGTCCCCGGCCCGGGCGGCCAGCCGTGCCCCGGCCGGTGACTGGCCGCCGACCACGATCTGAGGCCGCGGATCCGGCGCGGGCAGGAGGGCCGGTCCGTGGAGGGGGTAGTACGGCGACGGCCGGTCGACTGGCTCGCCGGACCAGACGGCGCGCATCACGGCGGCGGCCTCCTCGAGCCGGGCGACCCGCTCGGCCACGTCCGGGAACGGGATGCCGAGCGCCTCGTGCTCGCGCGGGTTGCCGCCGATGCCGAGACCGATCACCACCCGCCCGGGCGCCGCCTCGGCGAGGGTGGCCGCCATCCGCGCGAACACGGCCGGATGCCGGTTCATCACGTTGGCCACGAAGGTGCCGACGGTGACGCGGGGCGTGGCGGCGGCGGCGAGGGTGAGCGTCGTCCATGCCTCGAGGACCGGCTTCGGCCGGCCGCCCCGGACCATGAAGTGGTCCCAGCACCAGACACCGGCGTAGCCGGCGGCGTCGAGCCGGACGGCGCTGTCGATCCACCACCGAACCGGGACCGCGATCGGGCCGAGCGCGACGCCGATCGGAAGCCGCGCCGCCCCGGGCGCCGCCGGAGGCGTCCGCGGCCCGGCGAGCGCTACAGCCCGGTCTCGTACAGCCGGATGTCCTCCGGCGAGATCGCATGCCCGTCGCCCCGCGTCGGGTCGAGAGCGGCGCGGGAGCCGAGGGCGTCGAGATCGGCCGGAAAGCGCCCGATCATGTCGAGCACCACCTGCTGGATCCGGGCCGCGTTCTCCTGGAAGACCTCGAGGACGCTGCGCGCGTCGACCGCTTCCGTGCCCTCGTGGACGCCGGCGTCGAAGTCGGTGATCAGGGCGATGTTGACGACCGCCATGCCGATCTCGCGGCACAGGTATGCCTCCGGGTACTGGGACATGTTGATGACCTCCCAGCCCGCCTCGCCGAACCACCTGGACTCCGCCTTGGTCGAGAAGCGCGGTCCCTCGATGACGACGACCGTGCCCCGCTCGTGGAGCGGGATGTCGTGCTCGCGGATCACCTCGGCCGCGATCCGCCGGAGCTCCGGGTCGTAGATGTCGGCGGCGCTGACGTGGGTGACCACGGGGCCGTCGTAGAACGTGTCCTCGCGATGCCGCGTCCGATCGACGAACTGGTCGCACAGCACGAAATCGCCGGGCTTGACGTGCGGCTGGAGCGATCCGGCGGCGCATGGCGAGATGACCGCCTTGGCGCCCAGCGAGCGCATCGCCCAGACGTTGGCGCGGTAGTTGATCCGGTGCGGGGGGATCGTGTGGCGGCGCCCGTGGCGCGGCAAGAACGCGACGCGGCGGCCGCTCACCTCGGCCAGGAAGAAGCTGTCCGAAGGCGGTCCGTACGGCGTGTCGACCTTGATCTCGCGGACGTCGTCGAGAAGCGAGTAGAACCCGGAGCCGCCGAAGACGCCGATCTCCGCCAGGTCAGCCGCCACGTGCCGCCTCCTCGTGAACTGCTGCGCGCCAGGGCGCCTGGAGATCCGCGGGACACGGGTCGCCGGCCGGGATTCTCGCACGGGCGCTGCCTTGGCGCGCGGGAGCGCCGCGTGCGTCCGGCCGCGCGCGGGCGTGCCGGATCAGATCTGCAGCCAGACCGCCGTGTCGGCGGGCACGAGGCCGTCCTCGAGCGGGCCGCTTGCGGCGAGGACGGCATCATGGGGCGGCAGAGCGAACGGCTGGGCGTCGACGTTGACCACGCAGACGAACCCATCCGAACGATCGAACGCGAGCGCGCCGTCGGGGCCGCCGCGCCAGGTCAGCACCCCGGACCCGAGCCCGGGGTGCTCCCGCCGGATGCGCAGCGCCGTCCGGTACAGCTCGAGCATCGAGTCCGCCCGGCCGGACTGGGCCTCGGCGGTCAGGCTGGCCCACGCCGAGGGCTGCGGGAGCCACGGCTCCGCGCCCGGTGGCCCGAAGCCGAACGGCGGGCGGTCGCCGGACCACGGGATGGGCACCCGACAGCCGTCCCGGCCGCGTTCCGTGTGGCCGGAGCGCTCCCAGGTCGGGTCCTGGAGCAGCGCGTCCGGGAGGTCCTCGACCTCCCACAGCCCGAGCTCCTCGCCCTGGTAGACGTACGCGCCGCCCGGGAGCGCCAGCATCAGCAGGGCTGCCGCGCGGGCCCGGCGCGTGCCGAGCTCGAGGTCCACCACGAGCGCGCCGTCGGGCGGCTCCGGTCGCGCCACGAGGCTCGTCGGCTGCGGCCGGCCGAGCCGGGTGACATGCCGGACGACGTCGTGGTTGGAGAGGACCCAGGTCGGCTCGGCGTCGACGGCCTCCAGGGCGCGCAGGCTCTGGTCGATCACCTCGCGGAGCAGTGGCGCTCGCCACGGCGCCAGCAGGAAGTCAAAGTTGAAGGCGCTGTGGAGCTGTCCCGGCCGGACGTACCGAGCCAGGCGCTCCGGGCTTGAGACCCACGCCTCGGCCACGAACACTCGCGGCTCCGGGTAGGAGTCCGCCACGGCGCGCCATTCGCGGTACACCTCGTGGACCACGTCGCGGTCCCAGAAGGGGTGCTCCTCTGACCCGGGCTCGGCGAACGAGCGGACGTCGCGCCCCGCCAGGTCCGGCAGGTCCGGGTGCTTGAACAGCGAGTTCGCGACGTCGATCCGGAAGCCGTCCACGCCGCGATCGAACCAGAACCGCAGGATCGACTCGAACTCCGTCCGGACGGCCGGCTCGGCCCAGTTGAGATCCGGCTGCTCGACGTCGAAGAGGTGGAGGTACCACTCGCCCGGGCGGCCATCGGGCTCGGTGACGCGCGTCCAGGCCGGCCCGCCGAACACGCTCCCCCAGTCGTTCGGCGGGTCCGACCCGTCGCCACGGCCCGGCCGGAAGATGTAGCGGTGCCGCTCCGGTGAGCCGGGACCGGCCGCGAGCGCGGCCCGGAACCACGGATGCGCGCTGGAGGTGTGGTTGGGCACGATGTCGAGCAGGACGCGCAGCCCCCGCTCATGTGCCTCCGCGATCAGCGTCTCGGCGTCCGCGAGGGCGCCGAAGACCGGCTCGACGTCGCGGTAGTCGGCCACGTCGTAGCCGGCATCGGCCATCGGCGAGGGGTACCACGGGTTGACCCAGATGGCGTCGACGCCCAGGCCGGCGACGTACGGCAGCCGATCGCGCAGGCCCGCAAGATCGCCCATGCCGTCGCCGTTGCCGTCCGCGAAGCTGCGCGGATAGACCTGGTAGATGACGGCATCCCGCCACC
>JACDAV010000286.1 GCA_013695255.1 Chloroflexota bacterium | reverse complement strand
GTCCACGCCTGGCACCGGGCCGCCAGGCGCCGGGCGGCGCTGGGCGCGGATCCGGGCGGTGGCGCGGCCGGCCTTCTGTGGATCACCCCGTTCGTGCTGGCGTTCGGGAGCGGCTTCTGGGTGGTCGCCGCGCGCGGGGCGGATCCGGCGCTCGCCCTGGACGCCTATCTGGAGGACTGGCAGGCTGGGCGCGCGGAGGCGGCGCTCGGCCGGTTCGTCGTGCCACCGGCCTCGGCACGCGACATCGAGGCGGCCTGGAGCCGCCAGACGACCGCGCTGACCAACGCGCTCGTCCGGATCGAGGCGGCGGTCCCGGACGCCGAGACCGATCCGGCCCGCCCGCTCGAGGGCCTGCGCTGGCTGGACGCGGGGCCATCGCCGGGCGGCGGCCGACTGTTCGTCCTCGAGGTCGCGCGCCGGGAGGTCGGTCACGAGCAGCTCTTCGGCCTGCTGCCGACGACCTCCCAGCGGCTCGTTCCCGTGGAACGAGTGGGCATGGCAGAGCTCCGGTCATCGGCCGGGTCGGCCCCTGCGGGACCGCTCGGACCGGTGACCGCCTGGCGGGTCGTGGGGGCCGAGATCGCCGGCGAGCCGATCGGCCAGTCCATCGTCACACCCTGACAACAGACCTGCGGTTTGAGCACCCCGCATCCTTGACAACGCGATTGTCATTGTTCTAGCATGCCGCCGTGTTCGCAAAGGCGGGCACGTCCATCGCGGACAGGTCCATTCAAGGAGGTGGCGGATCATGACGATCTCCCGCCGTCCCTCGCCCTTCGGCGAGCTTCTCTCGCTCCGCCAGGCGATGGATCGGCTTCTGGAAGACAGCTTCGTTCGACCACGCGGGACGTGGGGCTCCGGCATGTCCGAGGCCGCGCCGCTCGCGCTCGACATCTCGACCAGCACGGACGCGCTCGTGGTCGAGGCCGCGCTGCCCGGCGTCAAGCCGGACGACGTGGAGATCACGGTCGAGGACGGGACGCTCACCATCCGCGCGACCAGCGGCACGGAGCGCACCAACGACGAGGGCGGCCATCTCGTGCAGGAGATCCGGCGCGGTGAGTTCAGCCGGTCGGTGAGCCTGCCGAGCGGCCTCGAGGCTGACCGGGCGGAGGCGACGTTCGACAACGGCGTCCTCACCCTGCGCATTCCCAGGGCAGAGCAGGTGAAACCTCGCCAGATCCGCATCAACCCGTCGGCCAGCGGGCAATCGGACAACGGCCATGGCGGTTCGACGACCGACGCAGGTTCGACGACCGACGCAGGCGCACCGGGCGCCGAGACCGAGCAGGCCTGAGCGAGTGGCGCAGCGCCGGCCGGGCCAGGACCCGCAGCGGCCCGTCTACGTCATCAGCGTGGCGGCGAGCATCGTCAGCGTGCATCCGCGAACCCTGCGGATCTACGAGGAGGAGGGCCTGGTCTGCCCGGCGCGAACGCCGTCCAACATCCGCCTCTACAGCGAGAACGACATCCGGCGGGTCCTCTGGATCCGCCACCTGACCCAGAACCTCGGCGTCAACCTGGCCGGCGTCCGGATCCTGTTCGAGCTGGAGGAGCGCTTGGGGACGCGGATCCTCGAGCGCCTCTACACCGAGGGGAACCCGGACCGCGGCGCTGAGCCGGAGCCCTCGACCAAGGCCGCCAACCGCGCGACCGGCTGACCGTTCCTCTCACCGAACCTCACCCCCGCACTCCCCGACCCCCGCACCGAATGGAGAACCCGATGGCCAAGCGACCGTCCAACCCGGCCAACAAGCCGCAGCCCGTCGACACGACGCGTGAGCTGCCGCTCGTCGCGCTCCGGGAGACGGTCATCTTTCCCGAGATGATCGTCCCGCTCCAGGTGGGTCGCGAGAAGAGCGTCAACGCGCTCAACGCGGCGGTCGCCGACGGCGGACCCATCGCCCTCGTGACCCAGCGCCAGGCCGAGCAGGAGGACATCACGGACCCCTCGGAGCTGTACCCGATCGGCACCCTGGCCAAGATCGCCCAGGTCGTGCAGCTCCAGGACGGCACCGTCCGGGCGATCGTCCAGGGCCAGGGCCGGCTGCGCCTGCACGGGTTCACCCAGACCGGCCCGTACCTGCGGGCGTCGATCGAGGAGCTCACGGACGAGAGCCCGAGCGGGGTCGAGGTCCAGGCGCTGATGCGCAGCGTCCAGGCACAGATCGAGCAGTACGTGGCCAACGGGGCGCCGGTGCCGCCCGAGGCAGCCGTCGCCGCCCGCAACATCAGCGAGCCGGGTCTGCTGGCCGACATGGTCGCCTACAGCCCGGACATGTCGACGGAGCAGCGCCAGGAGCTGCTCGAGACGATCGACGTCGTCGAGCGGCTCAAGGTCGTCAGCGGCTTCCTCGCCCGCCAGGTCGAGATCCTCGAGCTCAAGGGGCGCATCCAGAACGAGGTCAAGTCCGAGATGGACAAGACCCAGCGGGAGTACATCCTGCGCGAGCAGCTCAAGGCGATCCAGCGCGAGCTCGGCGAGGACGATCCCCAGCAGGCGGAGATCAACGAGCTTCGCGACAAGGTCGAGCAGGCCGGCATGCCGGAGGAGGTCCGCACCCGGGCGATCAAGGAGATCGACCGGATGAGCCGGATCCCTTCGGCCTCGCCGGAGGTCGGGGTGATCCGGACCTACGTGGACTGGCTCATCGGGCTGCCGTGGAACGTCTCGACGGACGACCAGCTCGACATCCGGGAGGCCGCCCGGATCCTGGACGAGGATCACTACGGCCTCGAGAACATCAAGGAACGGATCCTCGAGTACCTCGCCGTGCGCACGCTGGCGGACACGATCCGCAGCCCCATCCTGGCCCTCATCGGGCCGCCCGGCGTCGGCAAGACCTCGCTGGGCAGGAGCGTGGCCCGGGCGATGGGCCGCAAGTTCGTGCGGATGAGCCTCGGCGGCATCCATGACGAGGCGGAGATCCGCGGCCACCGCCGGACCTACATCGGCGCGCTGCCCGGCCGGGTCATCCAGAATCTCAAGACGGCCGGCACGAACAACCCGGTGTTCATGCTCGACGAGGTGGACAAGATCGGGATGGACTTCCGGGGCGACCCGTCGTCCGCCCTGCTCGAGGTCCTCGACCCGGAGCAGAACAACACGTTCCAGGACAACTACCTGGAAGTCCCGTTCGATCTCAGCAAGGTGCTGTTCATCGCGACCGGCAACCTGATCGATCCGATCCCCGCTCCGCTGCGTGACCGGATGGAGGTCATCCAGCTGCCCGGCTACACGCAGAAGGAGAAGATCGAGATCGGCAAGCGGTTCCTCATCCCGAAGCAGATGGAGAACCACGGGCTCAAGGCGAAGCACATCACCATCACGGACGAGGCGATGACCGAGCTCGTCCAGGCCTACACCAAGGAGGCCGGCGTCCGGAACCTCGAGCGTGAGCTTGCCAACATCATGCGCAAGGTGGCCCGGACGGTGGCCGAGGGTCGCAAGCGCAAGACGCTCGTCGACCGGAAGAAGCTGGTCGACCTGCTCGGGCCGCCGCGCTGGGAGTACGGCGAGCTCGAGTCGGAGGACCAGACCGGCGCGGCCACGGGCCTCGTCGTGACCGAGGTCGGCGGCGACGTCGTCGCGGTCGAGGTGACGAAGATGGAGGGCAAGGAGGACTTCATCCTGACCGGCCAGCTGGGCGACGTGATGAAGGAGTCAGCGCGCGCCGCGCTGTCGTGGATCAGGGCCAATGCCGCGATCCTCGGCATCTCCCGCGACCAGTTCGAGAGGAACACGCTGCACATCCACGTCCCGGCCGGGGCGATCCCCAAGGACGGCCCCTCGGCCGGCGTCACGATGGCCACGGCCATGGTCAGCGCGCTGACCGGCATCCCCGTCCGCAAGGACGTCGCGATGACCGGCGAGATCACCCTTCGCGGGCGGGTCCTCCCGATCGGCGGCCTCAAGTCGAAGATCCTCGCCGCGCACCTGTCCGGCGCCGGCATGGTGATCCTGCCCCGCAAGAACGAGAAGGACCTCCGGGACGTCCCGGACGAGATCCGCAAGCAGATCAAGCTGGTCCTCGCCGACTCGATGGAGCAGGTGCTGACTGCGGCGCTGCGGCGCAAGCCGAAGCCGCTCGTGGCCGAGCCGCCCAAGATCATCGAAGGCGACAAGCCGCTCGATCCGGAGCCGGATGGCGAGAGCCGCGTGCGTCGGTCCACCTTCCCGACCACCGACCAGCCCTCCGTGATCGTCGGCGGAAATGTCCGGCCGATGGCATCGGGGCGCTCCAACGTCGGGCCGATGGCGTCGCGGGGCTCGGCCTCGGGCCGACCTCCGGTCGATGGCTCGCGGGGGCGTCGCCTCCGTCGTCGGTGAGCGAGTGACACCACCCCGTTGAGGGTGCAGATATGGAATTCCGCGACTACTACAAGATCCTCGGCGTCCCCCGGACGGCGAGCCAGGGCGACATCAAGAAGGCCTACCGCAAGCTGGCGCGTCAGAACCACCCGGACGTCAAACCGGGCGACAAGCCGGCGGAGCAGCGGTTCAAGGACCTCAACGAGGCGCACGCCGTCCTCGGCGACCCGGCCAAGCGAAAGCAGTACGACGAGCTCGGCGCGAACTGGGAGTCGTTCAGCCGGGCCGGTGCCGGCACGGCCGGGCGTGCCGGCGGGTACGCGGCCGGACCGTTCGCCGCCTCGGGCGGCAACGTGCGCTATGAGTTCCGGACGTCGAGCGGCGAGGACATCGGCGGGTTCTCGGACTTCTTCCGGATGATGTTCGGCGGCGCGGACCCGGATGGGCCGCGGCCCGCCTCCGCAGGGGCCCGGGCGGGTGCGCCGCCTCGGGCGCGCGGCGGCGCGACGGGCAGTGGCTCGACCGGCAGCGACAGCTTCGAGGACATCCTGGTCCAGATGGGGATCGACGGCTCGGCCGTCGGTCGTGGCGGCGGGACGGCCCAGTCCCGCGCCCGCCGGCCGTCCGTCGTCGAGGCCACCGCCGGGCTTACCCTCGAGGAGGCGTTCCATGGCACGACCCGGCTCGTCGAGGTCGACGGCAGGCGGCTCGAGGTCACGATCCCGCCCGGCGTGGACACGGGCAGCCGGATCCGCCTGACGGGGAAGGGCGGGGATGGTGCAGATCTCCTGGTCACCGTCCGCGTCGAGCGGCACCCGGTCTTCACACGGCGGGGAGCGGACCTGGAGCGAGAGCTGCCCTTGACCCTCGAGGAGGCGCTCCTCGGGGCGGCCGTCCCCGTCGGCACGCTCAAGGGCCGCCTCGAGCTGACCGTCCCGCCCGGTACGCAGAACGGACGGACATTCCGGCTGACGGGCCAGGGCATGCCTCGCGTCCGGGAGTCCGGGAGCGGGGATCTCTACGTCAGGACTCGCGTCGTCCTGCCGACGGTGCTGTCCGACGAGGCGAGGGCCGCCGCCCGGCGGTTCCTGGAGCTCGTCGACCAGCCGAACCCACGCCAGACAGAGCAGCGCTGAACGAGAACGGAACGATGCAGCTCGATCGCTTCACCGAACGGGCCCAGCAGGCCGTCCTGCGGGCGCAGCAGACCGCCGAGACCTTCGAGAGCCCGGTGCTCGACGGCGAGCACCTGCTCGCCGCCCTCCTCGAGGACGACGACGGCGTCCCGGCCGAGACCCTCCGGCGCCTCGGCGTGGACATCCTTGCCTTCCGCAACGAGATCGCCTCGGCGCTTGCCCGCCGGGCGCGGATCAAGGGCGGATCCCTGACCCTCGACCCGCGGGCCCGCCGGGTGGTCGACCGCGCCCAGGAGGAGGCGCGCCGGCTCGGCGACGAGTACGTCTCCACCGAGCACCTGCTGCTCGGCGTGGCCGAGGTGGGCGGCGAGGGCCAGCAGCTCCTCGAGCGCCACGGCGCGGGCCGCGAGTCGCTCCTCCAGGCGCTCCAGAGCGTGCGGGGCGGCCAGCGGGTCACCTCCCAGAACCCGGAGGGCACGTACGCGGCGCTCGAGAAGTACGGCCGGGACCTGACCGCCGAGGCGCGCGCCGGCAGGCTGGACCCGGTCGTCGGCCGCGACGAGGAAATCCGGCGGGTGATCCAGGTGCTCAGCCGGCGGACCAAGAACAACCCAGTCCTGATCGGCGAGCCGGGCGTTGGCAAGACCGCCATCGCGGAGGGTCTCGCTCAGCGGATCGTCCGCGGCGACGTTCCCGAGACGCTGAAGGACAAGCGGGTCGTGTCGCTCGACCTGGGCGCGCTCATCGCAGGCGCGAAGTTCCGGGGCGAGTTCGAGGAGCGGCTCAAGGCCGTGCTCAAGGAGATCAAGGACGCCGACGGTCAGGTCATCCTGTTCATCGACGAGCTGCACACGGTCGTCGGCGCCGGCGCGGCCGAGGGTGCGATGGACGCCTCCAACCTGCTCAAGCCGATGCTCGCCCGCGGCGAGCTGCACACGATCGGCGCCACGACGCTCGACGAGTACCGCAAGCACATCGAGAAGGACGCGGCCCTGGAGCGACGCTTCCAGCCGGTCCTCGTCGACGAGCCGACGGTCGAAGAGACGGTCTCGATCCTGCGCGGGCTGCGTGACCGGTACGAGGTGCACCACGGTGTCCGGATCACGGACTCCGCGCTCGTCGCCGCCGCGACGCTCTCGCACCGCTACATCACGGAGCGCTTCCTGCCGGACAAGGCGATCGACCTCGTGGACGAGGCCGCCTCGCGCCTGCGCATGGAGATCGACTCGATGCCCGTCGCGCTGGACGAGCTGGAGCGCCGCCGGATCCAGCTCGAGATCGAGCGGGAGGCACTGCGCAAGGAGACCGACGACGCGTCGCAGGCCCGCCTGGCGAC
>JACDAV010000276.1 GCA_013695255.1 Chloroflexota bacterium | reverse complement strand
AGAAGGGCGGCGACTGGACGCTCCAGCGCCTGCTGCTCGAGACCTCGCCCGTCGTCTCGGCGGATGCGGTCCGTTCGTCGGCGGCAGGCTCGGCCGAGGAGCTGATGAAGGTCCGCATCGACGCCCTGGACCTGACGGTTCTGCGGGGCGGCGCGGATGAGATCGGCCGGTGGGCGAAGGAGCATGGCTTCCGGCTTCCGCCCGACGCGCCGGAGGTCCTCGAGTTCTACGCCTCCCGCAGCCCGATCTTCCTCGCCTCGGCGTTCGACGCCGACGCGGCCGCCGCCCGGGGTCAGGCCGTCGGCGACGGCACGCCGGTGCACCTCACGATCCCGACCGACGACCCGTGGGTCCCGCTCCGGATCCTCGCGCTCGGCAAGGGCCCGACCGAGCCCATCGCGGCCGAGGTCTTCCTCCTGACCGACCGTCGCCCGAACCTGCTGCCCACGCCGATCGGGCTGAACGGGCTCGCCGTCACGCACTCGCAGCGGGCGACCCGTGGGCTGCTCGACGACCTCCGCTCGGACCGCGGCATGGGCTGGGTGCCGGATGCGGGCTGGCTGACCCAGGTGACGATCGACGCGTCCGCGGACCAGCTCCGCTACGACCTGGCCATCGCCGCAGACGGTGGCCAGCCATCCCGCGTGGACGCGGGCTTCGAGCTTCCCGGGATGACGACGCCGCCGGACGGGTCGCGGGTCGCCGCCGCGCTGGTCCTCGTGATGCTGACCGTGGCCGGGGTCCTGGCGCTCGTGCGGCTGAACCCGGCTGCCCGCGGCGCACGACCGGCGTGACGCAGATGCAGACGGGCGTTGGCGCGGTCGGCCGCTGGTTCGGGGTGGCGATCGCGCTGGTGGCGCTCGTGGTCGCCGGTGCGGCGGTCGTCGCGGCCGCCTCGGCCGGTGCCGGCCAGCCCGGGTCGCCCATCGAGATCCGCATCCGCTACTCCCGGTTCGCGCCGGACCATGTCGAGGTCCCACTCGGCCGACCGGTGACGATCGTGCTGCGCAACGAGGATCCGATCGACCACGAGTGGATCGTGGGCGACGAGGCGGTCCATGATCGGCACCGCGACGGCAGCGAGCCGGTCCACGCCGGGCGGCCCGCGGAGGTGACCGTGCCGGCCGGCGAAGTCCGCCGCACCACGGTCGTGTTCGACCGACCGGGCACCTTCCGCTTCGTCTGCCACCTGCCTGGCCACGAGTCGTACGGCATGACCGGGACGATCGTCGTCGCGCCCTGACGCGGCACTGCAAGCCGACAGTCACGCCGGACGGCCCCGGCTGGATGCCGGACGGCTGCTCGAGCGGCACACTGACGGCATGGTCATGCCCGGGCCCCTCCTCGGGGGTCGTTATCGCCTGCTCGGCCCGCTCGGCGAAGGCGGCATGGCCGTCGTGCACCGGGGGCGCGACGAGCTGCTCGACCGCGACGTTGCGATCAAGGTGCTGCGCGACCAGTTCGCATCCGATCCGGACTTCGTCCGCCGGTTCCAGCAGGAGGCGCGCAACGCCGCCTCCCTCGCCCACCCGAACATCGCCCCGATCTTCGATACCGGCGTCGACGGCGCCGTCGAGTACATCGTCATGCAGCTCGTCGACGGCCCGAACCTCGAGGCGGTCCTGGCGGAGCGGGGGCGGCTGCCGCTGGCGGAGGCGCTCCGGATCGCCGTGGCGACGGCCGAGGCGCTGGCAGCCGCGCACGCGCGCGGGATCGTCCACCGCGACATCAAGCCCGGCAACATCCTGCTGACCCGCGGCGGCGAGGTGCGGGTCGTCGACTTCGGGATCGCGCGCGCCCTGGGCGACAGCAACACGACCAATCCGGGGCTCCTCCTGGGGTCCGTCCAGTACTGCAGCCCCGAGCAGGTCCTGGGCGAGCTGGTCGGTCCGCAGTCCGACATCTTCTCGCTGGGGGCGGTGCTCCACGAGCTGCTCACCGGCGAGCGGCCGTGGGACGGTCCGTCGGCCGCGGGGGTGGCGCTCGCGCGGCTGCACGATGCACCGACGCCGCCCAGCCAGATCGTGCCGGACCTTCCCGAGGGGATCGACGGGATCGTGGCGCGAGCGCTCGCCCGGCATCCGGCCGAGCGATATCCCTCGGCCATGGCGATGGCCGATGCGATCCGGGAGTGGTGGCGAGGCTACCGGCAGGCCGGGGTCGCGGCAGACCCGCGCCGGGCCACCGGCCGCCGGCGGTCCGGCGCCACCGGAGCGCTGCCCGTGGCGGCCGGGGCAGTGGTCGGGGGCGTGGTCGCGGCCACCGGGAGCCTCTCGACGCAGACCATTGCCGCAGACCGCCTGCCGCCCAGCGCCGGCATGGCCAGCGCCGGCACAATGGTTCGACCGTCTCCCCTGCCCCGCGCCGGCGGTCCACCTCCCCTCGACCGGGGACCCGACGCCGGCGTCCGAGACGATGATCGTCGGCGCCGCCGGGCAGCGGTCCCGCTCTGGCTGCTGCCACTCGGCGCGGCCCTGCTGCTGCTCGTGGCCGTCCTGGGCCTCGTCGGCCGGCTCGGGCTTCCGGGCGCGGGCATCCTCGGCACGACGGCGCCCCCCCAGGCCACGGCGTCCCTGGCCGCGATCGCCTCCTTGGAGGCATCGCCCAGCCCTGCGCCGGACGCCACCCCGACCCCGACACCGACTCCGACCCCGACACCGACCCCGGACCCCACCCCGAGCCCGGAGCCGACGCCCACCCCGCTCCCCGAGCCGACCGCACCCC
>JACDAV010000275.1 GCA_013695255.1 Chloroflexota bacterium | reverse complement strand
CCACCGGGGCGCCGGACGCGACCGCCACCGGGGCGCCGGATCCCGTGGCGCGCCTGCTGACCCTCGTTCTCGAGGAGCTCCGGCGGCCATCGCAGCGACAGCTCGTCGAGCTCGAGCCGGACCAGTGGTGGCTCCGCGATCGGGAGGACGAGTCGGCGGCCGCCACACCGCTGGCCGACCGCGTCGAGTGGGCCGTCTACAGCCTGCTGTCGACCGTGACGTCCATCACGGAGCCCGCGTTCGCGGAGCGGATCGCCGCGCTCTTCAGCGGGCCCGATCGGGCGGACGAGGCGCTGGTTCGGGCCTGTCTCGAGAGCTACCGGGTGGATCTCAGCCCCGACGAGATCGGCACGGCGGAGGACCTGGTCCGCCGCTCGCACGAGCACACGGACCTGCTGGCCGATCTGGCCGACGGGGGTCACCGGCTCGGGATGCAGGTCTGGCTCTCGACTCGCGAGCAGGGGCGCCGCGTGGGCGGCGGCCTCCTCGCCGACCGGCTCGATGCGGGCGAGCGGCGCGTCCATCTGCCCCGCATCGCGCGTGGCCACGAGGAGGCCCTCGAGGCCGTGGACGCCGTCTGGTACGTGCCCCAGAAGGCCGCCTTCATGTTCGAGGTGGAGTGGACCGCGATGCTCGGCGAGCCGATCCTCCGCCGCCACGGCCGCATCCCGCCGGACGAGCGGCTCGTTCGGTTCCTGGTCATTCCGCCCGAACGCACGGAGCTCGTCCGCCACAAGCTGGAGCGATCCGCGCTGCTCCGCCGGGCGTTCCGAGACGGCAACTGGCACGTCCTGAAATGGAACCACCTGCGTTCCTTTCTCGGCGCCGAGGAACCGGATCTCGGCGCGCTCGAGCCGCTGCTGGGGCTCGATCCGCTGGTCGAGCGCACGGGCGACCAGCTGCCCCTGTTCGACCCAGCGCAGTAACCTGTCCGCCACACGCCGCCCGCATCGCCGTCGGTGCCCGTCGGCGGGAAGCGGGTGCGCCATGGAGGGCCCGCTGTGAGCCAGGTCGATCCCTCGACGCCGATCAACGCGCTCGCCGACGGCTTCTGGGAGTCGCTGCTGGAGCTGCAACCGACCCTCGCCACGCAGTACGGCGACGAGCGCTACGCCGACCGGCTGGACGACCCGGGTCCCGAGGGTCGGGCGCGCCTCCGCGAGCTGTTCGAGCGCACCCGCGCGGCAGCGCAGGCGATCGACGCGCAGGGGCTGCCGGTCGAGGACCGGATCACTCGCGACATGCTGATCGTGATCGGCGACCTCGGGATCGAGGAGGACGACCAGCGGATCCACCAGCTGCGGGTGGTCGACCAGATGGCGGGCCCCCAGACGCTGCTCCCGCAGCTCGTTCAGTTCCAGCCCGCGAGGACGCCCGAGGCACTGGACAAGCTGCTCGCGAGGCTGGCCGCCTACCCGGCCTACATGGCCGCCAACACCCAGATCCTGCAGGACGGCCTGCAGAGCGGTCTCACGGCTCCCCGGATCGTGGCCGAGCGGACGATCGCCCAGCTCGACCGGCTGCTGGCCGTGCCGATCGAGGAGGCCGTCGTCCCGGCCATGTCCACCGTCGCCAGCGACGAGGACCGCGAGCGCGTTCGCGACGCCGTTCGCGAGCACGTCTATCCCGCGGACCAGCGGTTCCTCGAGGCGTTGCGCGGACCGTACCTGGCTGCGACGCGGGAAGAGCCGGGCCTGTGGTCAGCACCCAACGGCGAGGCGCTCTACCGGACGGCCATCCGCGCCTGGACGACGCTCGAGCTGGATCCGCAGGAGGTGCACGAGATCGGGCTCGAGGAGCTGCGCGAGATCGAGGCACAGCGGGTCGAGATCGCCACGGCGGCCGGGTTCGGATCGGACACCCGGGCGTACCGGGCTTCGCTGGCCGGCGATCCCGACAACATCCCGGCCTCGCGCCAGGCCCTGGTGGACCGGGCCACCGAGGACATCGAGCGTGGCCTGGCGCTCGCTCCGCGGTTCTTCGGGCGGCTGCCCAGGGCCGGCTGCGAAGTCCGCCCGGTCGAGGAGTTCAAGGAGCGCGACTCGCCATTCGCGTACTACTTTCCGCCGGCCATCGATGGCTCGCGGCAGGGCATCTACTACGTCAACGCCTACGACCTGCCGTCCCGCACGTACTCGAAGCTGGCCACGACGACCTATCACGAGGCCGTTCCCGGCCACCACTTCCAGATCGCGCTCGAGATGGAGAACCCGGACCTCAACACGTTCCGGCGTCTCGGCGCCCGGATGGTCGGCGGCGCCTACGTCGAGGGCTGGGGCCTCTACAGCGAGAAGCTGGCCGACGAGATGGGTCTCTTCCGCGATGAGGCGGAACGGTTCGGCATGCTCGACGCGATGGCCTGGCGTGCCGCCCGGCTCGTCGTCGACACGGGGCTGCACGCGCTTCGCTGGACCCGCCAGCAGTCGGTCGACACGCTCCTCGACGCCGGCCTCACCGCGACCGATGCGGCCATCGAGACGGACCGGTACATCTGCTGGCCGGGCCAGGCCCTGACCTACAAGATCGGGCAGCGGGCGATCGAGAAGCTGCGAGCGGAGCTGAGCGCCCGCGATGGATCGGCGTTCGATCTGCGGGCCTTCCACGACGCCGTGCTCGGCCACGGGTCTCTGCCCCTGGCCACCCTCACGCGCGAGCTGCCGAACTGGCTCGCCACACCGGCCTGATCTCGCGAGATCGTCAGGCCGGACTTGTCGTGAGCGCGCGTCAGGCGCACGATGGCCCTCCGCATCCCGGTGACCCTGGAACCGAACCGGAGGAGGCCATGACCGTAACCCGCGGATTCGCGCACACACGAGGTGCGGTGGCTGTCGCCACTGCCTCGATCCTGTTGATCACGGTCGCCGGGTCGGCGGTCGCGGCGCCCGGTGGCCAGGGCAAGGCCGGGTTCAAGACGTCCGTCGCGCCGATGATCAAGCCCGGCTCGGCAGCCCCGGCGGGCGTCGTCATCGATCCGATCATCTCGGTTGGAGACCGGCTCAACAGCGGCTTCATGTTCGACGCGATCCCGGACGGTATCGCGTTTACCAGGAGCGGCCGCGGCCGGGCGGACCTGTACGTCAACCACGAGACGTCGCTCGTCCCGTTCCCGGTCCCACCGGCCGTCCCGGTCGCCCTGACCGACTTCTCCAACTCCCACGTGGACCGGCTGGCGATCAACCAGCATTCCGGCGGGGTCATGAGCGGGTCGGACGTCATCCCGAGCGAAGCCAATTACCAGCGGTTCTGCTCGAACTTCCTGGCCGGCCCTGAGCAGGGCTTCGATCGCCGGATCCTGTTCACCAACGAGGAGGCCACGGACGTGGTCAACCGGGAGGGCCAGGCGTGGCCGGCCGGCGCGCCCTACGGCTCACAGCCGGAGCAGGCAGGCGTCGTCGTGGCCCTGGATATCAAGAGTGGTGAGTATCGGTCGATCTACGGCATGGGCCGCCACAACCACGAGAACAGCGTTCCGGTGCCCGGCTATGACGAGCTCGTCGTGCTGTCTGGGGACGACACGTTCAGCGCCCCGGCCTCGCAGCTGTACAGCTACATCGCCCCGGACACGGACGCGGTGTGGAACGACGAGGGCACCCTGTACGCCTTCGTCTCGGACGATCCCGCGACCAACGACTACGGCGACCTGACGGGCAGCGAGAGCGTCTCCGGCGAGTTCATCCCGGTGCCGCGGGCCGTCGCGGTGGGCGACCAGACGGCCCTGGAGACGTGGTCCAACGCCAACAACGTCTTCCAGTTCATCCGGATCGAGGATCTGGCCTACGATCGAAACGATCCGCACGTCGTCTACTTCGCGGACACGGGCGAGCCACGGGCCATCCCGGACCCGACCACGGGCCGGCTGAAGCGTGGCCCGTCCGGCACCATGGGATCCTTCCCCAACGGGCGGATCTTCAGGATGGTGCTCGACGCGGAGAACCCGCGCGAGGTCGACAGCCTGTCGATCCTGGTCGACGCAGATCCGCTTGGCGCCGGCAATCCGGCGGCCCTGCACCAGCCGGACAACCTGGAGACCACGGCCAACAGCCTCCTCATCCAGGAGGATCCCGGCAGCCATAACCAGTTCGCCGTCGGCGGCGGGCCCAACGCCCGGGTCTGGCGGTACGACCTTCGAACCGGGAGCATGGCGCCGGTCCTGGAAGTGGATCAGTCGCTTGACGAGCAGGTCGGCTACGACGTCGACACGGCCGGCAAGGCCAGGGCGGGTGCCTGGGAATCGAGCGGCATCATCGATGCCTCCTCCATCTGGGGACCCGGCTGGTTCCTGCTGGACGTCCAGGCGGCGACCCTGATCATCGAGTCGATGAACGGCAACCTGGGGCCAACGCCGGTTGTCTTCGAGCGGGAGGGCGGCCAGCTGCTCCGGGTGAAGATTCCGGGCGCCTGACCTCCGTCGCTTCACGAGAGCCCCGGCCGCGCGCCGGGGCTCTTCCATGTCCTGCAAGCGCTCCACGTCCGACGATGCACGCCATGCGCATCGCCCGCGCCTGGACCGGGCGCGACCGGATCGTCAAGTTTGAGGGCCAGTACCACGGCCACCCCTCGATGTTCGGAATCATGTTCACGGACCGGGTCCCGTCCGAGTACCGCGACTGGGCGACGACCCATCGCGAGCTCTACGAAGCCATCGCGGTCGGCATGCAGCTCCGTGGCGCGATGCCCGAGCCGGACAGCCGCGAGCCGTGGTTCATCTGCGAGGCGCACGCTGAGGGGGACACGGTGGACCGGGTCCTCGACGCATTCGCGTGGTCGCTGGACGCGGTCCTCGACGCCGGGCCCGCGGCAAGCTCCACGGGGCTGATTCAGCGTGAGGTAGGGCCGCCCACGCTCCGGGGATCACCTACGCACCTGATGCGTGGTAGCGCCATCTGTCGCCCGCTCTAGGATCCGAGCCCTCCCGATCCGTGCTCCCGCTGGCTCGCCCGCCGTTCGGACGGCAGGAAACGGAGGCCAACACGAACCGGGTGCGTAGACGGCACCAACAAGCGGAAGCCTGGACCGGCCTCGCGGTCCGTCGCCGTCAAGCGCCCGCGCGCGCCTCGCCGCTACGCTAACGGCCATGCGGCTCCAGAACCTGCCACCGGTCGTGGTCGAGACGATCCTGCCCATCTTCGTGATCGTCGTCCTCGCCCTGCTCGCCCTTCGCGGCGTGCGCCTGTTCGTCCGGGGCATCGTCAAGACGCTGTTCGATCGCGAGACGGCCGAGGGCACGGCCCAGGAGCTGTCCGCGCTGGAGATCCAGAAGCGCACGGACACGATCGAGACGCTCGGCAGCCGCGTTCTCCAGGCGTTCGTGGTCATGATCGCAACGCTGATGGTGCTCGGCAAGCTGGACTTCGAGATCGGTCCGGCCGTGGCCGGGCTGGGCGTGGTCGGCATCGCGGTCGGGTTCGGCGCGCAGAGCCTGGTCCGCGATTACTTCAACGGAGCGCTGATCCTGATGGAGAACCAGTTCTCGATCGGTGACGTGGTCTCGATCGCCGGGGTCACAGGCGCGGTCGAGGACCTGACGCTCCGGCGCACGACGCTCCGGGACCTCGACGGCGTCGTGCACACGGTTCCCAATGGCGAGATCAAGGTCGCCTCGAACCGGACCCGGACGTGGGCCCGGATCAACCAGGATGTCACGATCGCGTACGGCACGGACCTCGACCGCGCGATCGGCGTCGTCGACGCGGTGGGCGAGGGAATGGCCGCCGACCCCGTCTGGAAGCGCCGGGTGCTCGAGGCGCCCCGGGTCGACCGGGTCGAGGCGCTCGCCGAATACGGAATCACGCTCAAGATCCTCGGCTCCGTCCGGGCGCTCGACCAGTGGGCCGCGGGCGGTGAGCTGCGCAAGCGGTTGCTGGCGGCCTTCACGGAGCACGGCATCGAGATCCCGAGGCCCCAACGAGTCGTGCTGGCCCGCGATCCGGACGGCCCGGGCCCGCGCCCGCCGGAGGCGATCGTGGGGCCGGCGGAGGATGCGCCCGGCGCCCTTCTCGACCCGTAGCGGACTTGGCCCGTGGACTTCTCGACTCGCGGGTTCCCGGGTCGGGGACTTCTCGTCAGGTACCAGCCCGGGTGGTGGTGAAGTCCGCCGCGACCGAATTCGTCCCCATTTACCACCCCGCGTAGTAGTGCAGGGCGGATCGGACTTATCACCTACCAGCCGACATGGTGCCTGACGCCTGTCCCGGGACGTTTCCGCCCGTGCTCGTGCGTGGCACCCTCGCACCGATCGGGCAGCGGCTGACGACTTGCAAGCACGTACCACGCGGGGTGGTATCTGACGAGCCCGGGAGGCTGGGTCGGGGGCGAGCCCGGGCCGCGGGCCTGGGTCCGGCCGGCCGGTTCCCCGCCTCACGGCTCCGCGTAGAATTGCCCGGCGACCAGCGGACGTGGAGGAGAGGATCCTGTGAGCGTCGAGCAGCGTCCCGAGATCGAAGCCCTCATGGCGGAGTCGCGCACCTTTCCGCCGGATCCGGCCTTCTCCGCCCGGGCCAACGCGCAGCCCCCGCTGTACGAGGAGGCGGAGCGGGACTTCGAGGCCTTCTGGGCGCGGCTGGCCCGGGAGCGCCTGAGTTGGTCGAAACCCTTCGAGACGACGCTCGAGTGGGAGCTGCCGTTCGCGAAGTGGTTCGTCGGCGGCGAGCTCAACGTCAGCTACAACTGCATCGACCGCCACGTCGAGAACGGGCTCGGCGACAAGGTCGCCTACCACTGGATCGGCGAGCCGGGCGACACGCGGACGATCACCTACGCCGACCTCCTGGCCGAGGTGTCGCGTGCCGCCAACGCCCTCCGCGAGCTGGGCGTCGAGAAGGGCGACCGGGTCGCGATCTACATGCCGATGATCCCGGAGCTGCCAATCGCCATGCTCGCCTGCGCCCGGCTCGGCGCCCCGCACACCGTGGTGTTCGGCGGCTTCAGCGCCGAGGCGCTGTCCGGCCGGATCAACGACGCCGAGGCGAAGGTCGTCATCACGGCCGACGGGGGCTGGCGGCGCGGCAAGCCGGCGGAGCTCAAGCCGGCGGTCGACGAGGCGCTCCGCGAGACGCCCACGATCGAGAAGGTGCTCGTGGTCCGCCGCCTGGGCGACCGGGCCACCCAGTGCCCGATGCAGGCCGGCCGCGACGTCTGGTGGGACGAGATCGTCCCGCGCCAGCCGCCCGACTGCCCGCCGGTGCCGGTCGAGAGCGAGCACCTCCTGTACCTGCTGTACACCTCGGGCACGACGGCCAAGCCAAAGGGCATCGTCCACACGACGGCCGGCTACCTCCTGGGCACGTCGTTCACCCACGAGATGATCTTCGACGTCAAGCCGGACGACGTGTACTGGTGCGCGGCGGACGTCGGCTGGGTCACCGGGCACAGCTACATCGTGTACGGGCCGCTCGCCAACGCGACGACCGGCGTCCTGTATGAGGGCACGCCGGACACACCCGACTGGTCGCGCTGGTGGCAGATCGTCGAGGACTACAAGGTCACCATCCTGTACACGGCCCCGACGGCGATCCGCGCGCACATGAAGCAGGGGCCCCAGTACGCGGAGGGGCACGACCTCTCGTCGCTGCGGGTCCTCGGCAGCGTGGGCGAGCCGATCAACCCGGAGGCCTGGCTCTGGTACCACGAGCACGTCGGCGGCGGGACGGCGCCGATCGTCGACACCTGGTGGCAGACCGAGACCGGGATGATCATGATCACCCCGCTGCCCGGGGTCACGACCACCAAGCCCGGCAGCGCCACATTCCCGTTCCCGGGCGTGGACGCGGACGTCGTCGACGGCGAGGGCAATCCCGTCCCGCTCGGCGGCGGTGGCTACCTCGTCCTCAAGCGGCCGTGGCCGGCCATGCTGCGCGGCATCTACGGCGATCCCGAGCGGTACCGGGAGACGTACTGGAGCCGCTTCCCCGGCATGTACTTCGCAGGCGACGGCGCGAAGCGCGACGGGGACGGCTACCTGTGGCTGCTCGGCCGGGTGGACGACGTCATGAACGTGTCCGGTCACCGGATCAGCACGACCGAGGTCGAGAGCGCGCTCGTCTCCCATCCGGCGGTCGCCGAGGCCGCGGTCGTCGGCGGCTCCGATGCGGTCACCGGGCAGGCGATCATCGCCTTCGTCATCGTCAAGGTCGGGATCGAGCCGACGAAGGAGCTGGGCACGGAGCTGCGCGAGCACGTGGCCACCAAGATCAGCCCGATCGCCAAGCCCAAGTCGATCATGCTGACGCCGGACCTGCCCAAGACCCGCTCTGGCAAGATCATGCGCCGGCTGTTGCGGGACATCGCCGAGGGCCGGGCGCTGGGCGACACGACCACGCTCGCCGACGCGACCGTGGTCGAGACGATTCGCCAGAACAGCGGCAAGAGCGAGGACTAGCCGTGCCGTTCGAGTTCCTCCGCCGCCGCCGCAGCCCCGGCGCCGCGGCCGGTGGCGGAGCCACCGCGCGGCCGGCAAGTCTCCCGTTCGAGGCCCTGACGGAGGAGTGGCGCCTGGTCGGGCGGATGGAGACCGCCGGCCAGCTCTCGGACGTGCTCAACAAGCGCGAGGCGATCCCGATCGTGGACGTCCAGTGGGCGCCGATCGACGGCTCGGCGTCCTTCTCGCCTGCACCGGATCTCGAGAGCGTCGACCCGTACGACCTGATCCTGGTCGTGGTCACCAAGGCCTCGCCGCCGCGCCGGTCCGAGACGGAGACGGGGGCCCACCAGGTGCACCGGGTGTCGTACGACGTCGGCCTCGAGGTGCCGCCGTTCCGTGTGGTCGGCACCGTGCTCCTTCTGCCGGGCGCAGAGCCCAGCCGGCTGCTCGAGCGTGCGACCGAGATGTTCGTGCCGGTCGTCGAAGCGGTCGCCTATCTCGGCGACCGGGCCGTGAGCGACCCGCAGACCGAGACGATCCTCGTCAACCGGTTCTACCTGCGGGGTGTCGAGCAGGTGGACAAGCGCACGGGAGAGCGAGTGCAGCGCCTGCCCGGCGCGCCGCTCGGCGGGGTCAGCTGGCAGGATCGGAGCCGCTGATCCGGCGCCTCCTGCGCTGGCCGCCTGGGCGTGGCCGATGGCCGTTCGGTGCCGGCAAGGGTCCCCGCGGACGGGCAGGACTACGATAGGGCCGATGGAGCCCGTGCTCGTGCCCTTCGCCCCGCGACCTGGCCGGCCGTTCGCGCCCGCCGGTCGGGTCCCGCCCGTGCTCGATCGGCTCGGCCGCCCGGCCCGCGACCTGCGCATCTCCGTCACGGATCGCTGCAACTTCCGGTGCACCTATTGCATGCCGAAGGAGATCTTCGGACCGGACTTCGCCTTCCTGCCCCGCTCGGAGGTCCTCACCTTCGAGGAGATCCGGCAGCTGGCAGAGGCGTTCGTGGAGCTGGGCGTCGAGAAGCTCCGGGTCACCGGCGGCGAGCCCCTCGTGCGGCGTGACCTGCCGGTGCTGGTCGGAATGCTGGCCGAGCTTCGGACACCGGCCGGCGACGCCGTGGACCTGACCCTGACGACCAACGGGTCGGCGCTGCGCCGCCTCGCCGGGCCGCTCGCGGCTGCCGGGCTTGGCCGGGTCACGGTCAGCCTCGACTCCCTCGACGACGACGTGTTCCGGGCCATGAACGGCGTGGACTTCCCCGTCGCTCGGGTGCTCGACGGCGTCGCGGCCGCTCGCGAGGCCGGCCTGGCGCCGATCAAGGTCAACATGGTCGTGAAGCGCGACGTCAACGAGGCCAGCATCCTGCCGATGGCCCGCTGGGCCCGCGACGAGGACGTGATCCTGCGCTGCATCGAGTACATGGACGTCGGGCATGCCAACGGCTGGCGGCTGGACGACGTCGTGCCGGCCGCGGAGATCGTGGCCGCGATCGACGCGGAGCTGCCGCTCGAGGCGATGCCGGCCAACTACCCCGGCGAGGTGGCCACGCGCTGGCGGTATCGCGACGGTGCCGGCGAGGTCGGGGTCATCGCCTCGGTCACGCGGCCGTTCTGCGGCGATTGCACGCGCGCCCGCGTCTCGGCCGAGGGCCGGCTCTACACCTGCCTGTTCACGGGCGACGGCCACGACCTGCGCGCGCCGCTGCGCGACGGCACGGCGGGCGCGGACCTGGTCGCGCTGCTGGCGGGGATCTGGGGGCGCCGGGATGACCGCTACTCGGAGCTCCGGACCGAGGCCACCACGGCGCTTCCGCGGATCGAGATGTACGCGATGGGCGGCTGAGCCGGGTGTTTCCGGGGGCTCCGGCCGAGTGGAGCCTTATCCACGGGTTATCAACAACAGCGCACATCTCGTGGACAGCGTCGACCGACCGATCCGGAACTTGGTGGATAAGGCGGTTGTCGCCGTCCTCCCGCTCGCCTACCTTTGGTCTTGCCCGGAGGGGCCGTCAAGGATCGGCGATACCGAGATCGCATCAAGGTTCACAGGTTCTGACCGGTCGCTTCGGGCGCTTCTTTGCCCGTACCGTGCTGCCCGCAAGGGCAGCCTGCGGGGGCTCGCCCGGCGGGATGTGATCGGCATCCCGGTGTCGATACTTCCGTCGGGCGAAAAGAAGCACGGGCCTCGGCCGTCTTCCCCTTGGACGCTTGCCTGGAGGCCCGTACGCCCGTGACCGAGGCGATCGACCCCGGGCTTCCCATCCGCCCCGCCGATCAACCGGCTCGGCTCGACGCGCTGGAGGCGGCTGTCCGGGACCGGACGAATCTTCGGCCGGTCGTCGGCCTTGTGCTCGGATCCGGTCTCGGCGGGCTGGCGGCCGACGTGGAGGACGCGGTCGCGATCCCCTTCGACGACCTGCCCGGGTGGCCCGCCGCGACGGCGCCGGGACATGCCGGCCGGCTCCTGCTCGGCCGTCTCGCCGGGGTGCCCGTGGTCGCGCTGCAGGGCCGCTTCCACGTCTACGAGGGCAACGATCCAGGCCTCGTCGTCCAGCCGGTGCTCCTGTTCCGGCGTCTCGGAGCCGGGATCGTCGTCCTGACCAACGCAGCGGGCGGCGTCAACCCGGACTACCGGCCAGGCACGCTGATGCTCATCGACGACCACCTGAACCTGACCGGTCGCACGCCGCTCCTCGGCGGGAACGCCGACGCAATCGGCCCCCGGTTCCAGGATCTGGTCGACGCCTGGAGCCCGCGCCTCCGGGAGCGGCTCCGGTCGGCCGCCGACGGGGAGGGCGTGACTCTCGAGGAAGGCGTCTACGCCGGGCTGCTCGGCCCCCAGTTCGAGACGCCGGCGGAGGTCCGGATGCTCCGCGCGCTGGGCGCGGATGCCGTCGGCATGTCGACCGTCCTCGAGTGCATCGCCGCACGCTGGGCGGGCCTCGAGGTGTGCGGTGTCTCCCTGATCACGAACGCCGGCGCGGGCTACACCGGCCAGCCGCTGACCCACGAGGAGGTGCTTGCCAGCGGGGCGGAAGCCGGCCCGCGCCTGGCGCGCGTCATCCGCCGGTTCGTGTCGGGGCTGGGGGAGGCCGCTACGTGACCGGCAGCTCCCGGCCCGCCGCCCTGGCCGACTTCGCCTTCTCCGCCCAGGCAGCGAGCACGTTGTCCTTGTGCGGGCGGATCGGGCAGTGCTGGTCGCGGTTGCCCATCTCGTCGCAGTAGCCGAGCGGCACGCACTTCGGGGCGAGGAACGAGCCCAGGAACGGCGACACGTTGAAGATCTCGTGGCGGATGAGCTGGAACAATCGCCGGATCTCCCACTGCGCCATCGTGCACAGGCGGAGCCCGGACATGTGGATCAACGCCCGCAGGTTGGTGGTCATGACGAGGTTGGTCCGTGTCGCGTTGGGGAAGACGAACCGGGCGTCCTCGCCGGGGATCCCGGCGCCCAGCATCTCGCCGTAGAGCCCGAGGGCGCCGTCGACCTGCTCGGTGTAGCGCGCGCGGAGCTCCGGCGTGGCGTCCTCGATCGTGGCCGGCAGCATCGTCGCCGCGCCCTTGAACTTCACATAGCGCTGGCTCTGCTGGTCGAACGCCACCCCGGCCCGATGCCGGACGAGCTGGTGGGAGAGCGTCCTCGACACGCCGCTGATCCCGAACGTGAAGACCACGTGCTCGATCGTCGAACCGTGTCCCGATTCGATGACCCCGGCGATCAGCTTCTGCATCTTCTGCTGGTCGATCTCGCCATCGGCCGCGCGGCGGAAGATCTCGTCCGGGTCGAGCTCCGAGTAGCAGGTCCGGCAGGCCGTGTAGATCACCGGCACGTAGTACCGCTCGACGATCTCGCGGTTGGGGAAGAGCAGCGTCGCCCTGAGCCCGAGGTCCCGCCGGCCGGGGTTGCGAGGGATGCCCGTGCGCTCGCGCGGGGCGGCCGCCGTGGCGTCAGAGGCGGCCGGCGAGGCCGGCGTCGGGACTGGCGGCGGGGTCTCGGCGGTCATCGGGCGATCTTAGTCGGTCGAGGGGACGAGCACGCCGGTCAGGCAGGGATCGCGACTGGCCGGGCGGGCTGAGGCTCCGCGTTCCGGAACCAGGTCCAGTAGAGGAGCGTGGCGGTCGAGTAGAGGACGATGATCGTGACGAAGTTGACGGTGTAGCCGCCCTCGAACCCGAGGGTCGCCTGGAGCAGGCTGTAGTACGGGCCGCCGATCACCCAGCCGATCGACCACAGCACGGTCATCGTCGCCGCCAGCGTGGCCCGCTCGGCCGGCCGCACCTGGTCCATCGCGAAGGCGTTCAGGATCGGGTTCCCCGCGTTCATGAGCGAGTTCCGGACGGCCATCGCGAGGACGACCGTCCAGAGGATCGGCGAGAACCCGAGGACCACCAGGAACGGGATGCTGGCGCCCTGGACGGCGACGACGGACGCGACCCGGCCGAACCGCCGCGCGAGGGCCGGCTGGAGGAGGATGGCCGCCATGGTGCCGAAGCTCGTGAGCGCGAACACCGCGTTGAGGGAGGCCAGCTCGAGCCCGAACTTGCGCTGCACGAAGAGGTTCAGGAATGGGATCACCTGTCCGGCGCCGAGCGCGATGAGGAACCCCGGCAGCACCAGCCGGACCAGCCGGCCGCGGTCGTGGACCGGCAGCCGCAGACGGCGCCTGGCCCCCGGGGCCCGGAGCGGGAAGGATGCCGGCTCGCCCGCCCGTTGCAGCGCCTGCGGGCGCGTCCGGGAGGGTCGATCGTCGCTCAGGCGGGCGACCATCGTCACGGCCAGGGCGAGGAGGACCGCCATCGCGACCAGCAGCACGCGGTACGTCGTGGGCCCCTGGGGATCGAGGCCGATGGTCCCCGCGACTGCGGCGGCCGCGAAGCCGCCGATGAGCGCAGCTCCGACGTTGGTCAGGTTCTGGACCGCGAACTGGAGCGAGAACAGCTCGCTCCGGTGCTCGGGCCGGCTGCGCTCCGCCAGGTAGGGCGTCTGGACCACGAACACCGACTGCTGGCCGGCCGCGAACGTGGCGACGAGGAGCGCGATCACGGGCACCACGGAGGTGAGCAGCACGCCGATCATCGCCAGGGCCATCACGGTCAACCCGCCGGCGATCACCAGCCGCCGGCCGATCCGGTCGGACAGTGCGGAGGCCGGGAAGGCAACGATCGCCCCGGCCAGCGAGCCGCCGGTCGCGATCAGCCCGATCGTCGACGGCGGGACGCCGATCGAGGCGAGGTACAGGTTGAAGTCGATCCAGTACAGGCTGATCGCCGCGCCGGCGACGAGCGTGACCAGCAGGTAGCGACGTGCGTCCCGCTCGAAGCCGGTGAACCGTGCGACGTACTCCCGGAGGCGGCGCACCGTCAGGCGGCTACAGGTAGTCCGAGCACGAGAGGAAGTAGCCGCAGGCGCAGATCAGCTTGCACTTGCGCTCGTCCATCGGCGCGCCGCAGTTCGCGCAGGTGAGCATGAGCTCGGCCGGATCGGCCGCCGTGGGACGGGCCGGCGGCGGGTCGGGAAGGAGGCGGATCACCGGCAGATGCGGGACAATCGGGGCGGCGGGTCGGGCGGCGTCAGTCACCCGGCCATCGTAGCGAGCGCGAAGGCGACGATCGTCTCGTCGTCGTCGGCCTCGCCCCGGCGGTAGTCGTCCACCGTGGCAGGGTCGTCGCGCAGCGGCGCCGGGTCGAAGCCGATCGAGCGCCGGTTCCACGGGTTGAGGCCGGTCCCGGTCGTGCGCTCGAGCCGGGCGACGGCCCCGGAGATCCGCGCCGCTGTCCGGTGCTCGCCGCCCAGCCAGGCGACGGCGGCGATCCCGTCGAGCACCAGGACGAGTCCGGACCGGTCACCGACCCCGTGGAAGTGCTCGAGCGCTTCACGAAGCCGCCGCCGGGCAACCGGGAGGTCTCCCTCGAGCGCGTCGAGCAGCCCGACCGTGAAGAGCGACCAGCCGAGCAGGAAGGAGTCCTGGAGGCGCTGCAGCATGGGGATCGCCTCGAGGCCGTAGCGACGCGCCCCGGCGTTGTCTCCCGCCTGGCTGGCGATGTTCGACAGCAGCCAGAGGGACCGCGCCAGCCCGCCGTCGTCACCCGCCCGGCGGAAGCGGTCCACGGCCTCCTGGCCGTAGGCCATCGCCTCCTCCACGAGGCCATCGCCGAACGTCACCGGAAACGCCAGGTTGTAGAGGCCTTGGGCGATCGTGGCGTCGCCGCCGATCGACCGGCGGAGCGTCAGCGCCTGCTGGTACCAGGCGGTGGTCGCCGGGAGGTCGCCGTGCCAGTAGGTCAGCCCGCCGGCGGCGTCCACCGCAGCCAGGCGGATCTCGGGCGGGACCTCGCCCTCGATGGCGAGCGACGCCTCGGCCCGCGCGATGCCCTCGAGCAGGTGACCGTGGATCTGCCAGAACCGCCACAGCGAGGCCACCAGGCGCATCGCGAGCGCGGGCTCGTTCCGCTCGGCCGCCCAGGCGAGCGCCGCACGCATGTTGTCTTGCTCCACGTCGATCCGGTCCAGCCAGGCGCGGCCGTCCGCGCTGGTCAGGTGCGGCGCGGCGGTCTCGGCCACCGAGACGTACGCGGCCAGGTGGCGGTCTCCGATGGTGGCCGCGTCCGGTTCCGCGGCGAGCTGCTCGGCTGCGAACTCGCGGATCGTGGCCAGCATCCCGAACCGAGGCTCACCTTCCCACTCGCGCTGCCGGACGAGGCTGTGCTCCACCAGCGACTCCAGCGTGTCGAGCACGTCGCGCCCGATCTCCGAGGCCGGTCCGCAGACCGCCTCGACCTGGTCGAGGCCGCCGCCCGGCATGAAGACGGCCAGCCGCGCAAACAGCCGGCGCTCCGGCGCGTCGAGGAGGTCGTGGCTCCAGGCGATGGCGCCGCGCAGCGTCTGCTGCCGCGCGGGCAGATCGGCGCTGCCGGATCGCAGGAGGTCGAGACGCCGTTCGAGACGCGGCAGCATCGCCTCCGGCGTCAGCAGCCGGCTGCGAGCCGCGGCGAGCTCGATCGCGAGCGGCAGCCCGTCCAGCCGCGTGACGATCTCGGCGATCGCCGCGGCGTTGTCCTGCCC
>JACDAV010000207.1 GCA_013695255.1 Chloroflexota bacterium | reverse complement strand
CCCGGGTTGAGCGCTGCCGCGAGACGGGGCGGCGATGGCCTGCAGTCGACCGGCGTCCGGGGGTGGTGGGCGATACTGGATTCGAACCAGTGACCTCGCGGATGTGAACCGCGCGCTCTAACCGACTGAGCCAATCGCCCCATGGTCGCGGCCCGCTGGCCGGCGAGGGCCGATCATACCCGAAGGCCGGGCCACCGAGCGACCACCTCGTCGGGCGTCAGTCCCTCCACGACGATCAGCTTCTGGCGCCCGGCCGCGCCGGCCACGAGACGGACGGACCGTCTGGCCACCCCGAGCTCTGCCGCGATCAGCCGCAGGAGCGCCTGGTTGGCGGCGCCCTCCACCGGCGGGGCGGTGACCCGGGCGTGGAGCGACCCCTCGAGCACGCCGTCGACACCATCGGCCGCGGCCCGCGGGGTGAGTCGAACGGCGAACCGGACCTCGTTCCCTGACAGGTCAGAACGCGCGCATCAGCGCGAAGATGACGAGCAGGACGACCGTTGCGGACAGGTCGAGCATGCCGGTCCGGGGAAGCATCCGGCGAACGGGGGCGAGCAGCGGCTCGGTCGTCTGGATGATGAAGATGGAGGCCTGGTTGCGACCGCCGGGATCGATCCACGACAGCAGGACGCGGGCGAAGACGAGGATGAACAGCGCAACGAGCAGCAGCTCCACGAAGTTGCGGACGAACGCCTCCACGCGAGGGAGTCTACCAGTCGATCGGCCGCGCTCCGGCCGTCAGCCAGGCGGGGGCGACGGCGCCGGCCGATCGCCGAACAGCGCTCGACCCACGCGCACGATCGTGGCTCCTTCCTCGACCGCGATCTCGAAGTCGTCGCTCATGCCCATCGAGAGCTCCGCACCGAGGGCGGCATGCCGGGAGCGGAGCGCCTCGGACAGGCGGCGCAGGCCGACGAACGTCGGCCGGGCGGCGTCCGCGGCCGAGACGAGGCGCCCGACCGTCATCAGGCCGCGGACGTCGAGCGCCGGCAGATCGAGGAGCTCGGCAAGGTCGGCCTCGAGCGAGGCCGGCTCGAAACCGGCCTTCGCGGCGTCGCGGTCCACGTTCACCTGGAGGAGCACGGCGACCGGGCGTCGCGCAGCCTCGGTCGCGATCCCGGACACCCGTCGCGCCAGCGGCACGGAGTCGATCGTCTGGATGGTTGCGAAGGTCTCGACCGCGCGCCGGGCCTTGTTCGACTGGAGCGGACCGACCAGGTGCCAGGTCGCGCCCGGGACGGCGGCGGCCTTGGCGACTGCTTCCTGGACGCGGTTCTCGCCGAGGTCCCGGAGACCGGCCGCCACGGCGGCACGAAGCCGGTCCGCTGACACCGTCTTGGCGACCGCGACGAGCGCCACGCCGTCCGGATCCCGGCCCACACGCCCACACGCGGCATCGATCCGACCGAGCACTGCCGCCCGCGCCGAGGCGAGGGCGGCCACATCGTCGGCGACCATGGCTCAGGCTCGTGCCGGCCCTTGGCCGGCTGCGCTCACTTGCGGCGGAGGAAGCTCGGGATCTCGAGGTCGTCCGCGTCGTAGGCGGGGCGCTTGACGACGACGGGCTGGGCGACGGTCCGCTCGACCCGCGGCGCCGCCATGGCAGTCGCCTGCTCGCGGCGGGCCCGCTCGTCGCTGCCGGCGTTGCCGGACTCCGTCCGCTGGCGCTGCAGCTCCTCGAGGTAGTCGCGCTCCCGGGAGCCGCGGCCGGCGGTGGCGTCCGCGCCCTGTCCGGCCGACTCTCGACCGGCCTCCTGGCGACGCAGCTTGCCGTCGAAGCCGGTCGCGATGACCGTGATCATGACCTCGTCGCCGAGGCGGTCGTTGAAGCTCGTTCCGAAGATGATGTTGGCTTCCGGATCCGCCGCCGCCCGGATCTCCTCGGCCGCCTCGGTGACCTCGTGGAGGCTGAGGTTCGAGCCACCGGTGATGTTGAACAGGATGCCCTGCGCACCCGCGATGTTGACCTCGAGGAGCGGGCTGGCGATCGCCATCCGGGCCGCCTCGACCGCCCGGTCGCTGCCCTGCGCGCGACCGATGCCCATCAGGGCGGACCCGGCGTCCCGCATGATCGCACGGACGTCCGCGAAGTCGAGGTTGATGAGACCGGGCATGGTGATGATGTCGCTGATCCCCTGGACGCCCTGGCGCAGCACGTCGTCGACGACCCGAAAGGCGTCGAGGATCGAGGTGTTCTTCTCGACCACGTCCTTGAGCCGGTCGTTCGGGATCGTGATCAGCGTGTCGACCTTCGACTTGAGCTCCTCGGCCGCCGTCTCCGCGACGAGCTTGCGCCGGTTGCCCTCGAAGGAGAACGGCTTGGTCACGACGCCGATCGTCAGCGCGCCGGCCTCCTTGGCCAGCTCCGCCACGACCGGCGCGGCGCCGGAGCCCGTGCCGCCGCCCATCCCGGCCGTGATGAAGACCATGTCCGAGCCGGCAAGCGCCTCGGCGATCTTCTCCGAGTCCTCCTCCGCGGCGCGCTGCCCGATGCTCGCGTCGCCGCCGGCACCGAGGCCCTTGGTGATCTTGTCGCCGATCCGGATCTTGTGCGGGGCATCCGACTGGAGCAGCGCCTGCGCGTCCGTGTTGCAGGCGATGAACTCGACGCCCATCATCTCCGCCCGGATCATCCGGTTGACGGCATTGCTCCCTCCGCCGCCCACGCCGATGACACGAATGAGCGCGAAGTTCTCAGAATCCGATCGCAGCGGCATCGCCTCTCCTCCGGGGTTGACTCTCCGGTAGTGGTGCTCGGACCTCGCGCGTGCTACCCGGGCACTGACGGCGGCCTCGCGGATCGAAGTCGAGTCTACCATCGGCGGGCAGCCGCGGCCGGTCGGA
>JACDAV010000171.1 GCA_013695255.1 Chloroflexota bacterium | reverse complement strand
CTCTCGGTGCCGACCCTCGCCGGCGAGCGGCTGCCGCGATGACGGCGCCACATCGCGCTGCGACGCCAGCGAGCGCCCCGAGCCGCCCAGCCGTCCAGCGCCCCGCGGGCGAGATCCTGCACGAAGTCACGCGGTCGATCTGCCCGGTGTTCCGGGCAGCCATCGACGCCCAGGTGCTGCTGCGCGACGGCGAAGTCTTCATGCGAAAGCGGTGCCCCGATCACGGCTGGTTCGAGGGCCTGATCTACGCCGACGCGCGGGCCTATGTCGAGCAGGCCAGGTTCAACAAGCCGGGACAGGCCCCGCTGCGGATCTCTACGGAGGTCGATCGCGGTTGTCCGTTCGACTGCGGGCTGTGCCCGGAGCACCGCCAGCACACGTGTCTCGCCCTCATCGAGGTCAACACGGCGTGCAACCTCGACTGCCCGGTCTGCTTCGCGAACGCCGGCTCCGGGTTCAACCTGACCCTTGCCGAGGTCGAGTCGATGCTCGACCGGTTCGTCGAGCTCGAGGGCCACCCCGAGGTCGTCCAGTTCTCGGGCGGCGAGCCGACGATCCATCCCGAGCTCATCGCGATGCTCGACGCGGCCCAGCGGCGCGACATCCGCTTCACGATGGTCAACACGAACGGCCTCCGGATCGCCGAGGGCGGACCGTGGTTTGGCGAGTTCGCCGCCCGACGGCCGCTCATCTACCTCCAGTTCGACGGTTTGACCGACGAGACGTACCAGGTCATCCGGGGCGCGCCGCTGCTCGAGACGAAGCTGCGGGCGCTCGATCGGCTGGCCGAGGCCGACCTCCACGTCATGCTCGTCGCGGCGATCGAGCGCGACGTCAACGAGCACGAGGTCGGCCCCCTTATCGAGTTCGGCCTCCAGCACCCGGCAGTCCGCGGCGTGATGTTCCAGCCGGTCACCCATACCGGCCGCCACCCGGACCACGACCCGCTCCGGCGGATGACGATCCCCGACGTCATCCGACGGATCGACGAGCATCCCGGCGGCTCCTTCCGCGCCTCGGACTTCGTGCCCATCCCATGCTGCTTCCCGACCTGCTCGTCGGTGACCTATGCCTACCTCGGCGACGACGGCGAAGTCATCCCGCTGCCGCGCGTCCTCGAGGTTGACCAGTACCTCGACTACATCACGAACCGCACCCTGCCCGCCATCGATCGCGACATCCTGCACGCGCTCGAAGGACTGTGGTCCGCGGGCTCGGTGCCCGGCGAGCCGACCGCCGGCCGCTTCGCCTGTGCCGCCTGCGACATCGACCTGCCGGCACTCAGCGATCTCGCTCGTCGGGTCTTCATGGTCCAGCTGCGCGACTTCCTCGACCCCTGGACGTTCGACGTGAAGAAGGCGATGAAATGCTGCATCGGGATCCTCCAGGACGACGGTCGGATGATCCCCTTCTGCACCTACAACACCATCGGCTACCGGGAGGAGACCCGGGCGAGGCTGGCCGCCCGCCGGCGCGGTCGGGCGCTTCCTGTTGCCACGGCGGTCACGGCGCCGCCGGCGGCCCGGTGAGCGTCATGACCGTCGCGCCGTCGACTGTCGAGGCTTGCTGCGTGACTCTGTACGGCAATCCGCTCGTCGAGCTGATCGCCGGTCAGTCACTCCACCCGGGCGGGCTCGCGACAACCCGCCGCCTCCTTGCCGAGGCGCGCCTGCCCCGCGGCGCCCATCTGCTGGACGCGGGGTGTGGCCTGGGGGCGAGCGCCCGCCTCGCGGCCCTGGAGTTCGGCCTCGTGGTGGACGCCTGCGACGTGAGCGGCGTCGCATTACGCCGGGCGACCGTGCTCGCCGAGAACGCCGGTGCGGCGATTCGGTTCGCCGAAGCGTCGGTGCTCCGCCTGCCGTATGCGGACGGGAGCTTTGGCGGCGTCATCGCCGAGTGCGTCCTCTCAACGACCTCCAAGCGACCCGCGCTCGAGGAACTGCGGCGAGTGACGGCGCCCGGCGGCACGCTTCTCGTCAGCGACGTCACCGCCAGTGATGCGATCGTCGCACCGGAGCCGCTCGCCAGCGTCCTGTGCCTGACCCAGGCGTGGCGGCCCGGCGAGCTCGAAGACCTCGTG
>JACDAV010000128.1 GCA_013695255.1 Chloroflexota bacterium | reverse complement strand
TGGGCCCGCTATCGAAATCCCATCCCGGTGCTGGCCGCTCAACGGGAATGGGACGCCTTGCTGGGCGATCCGGCCTTCCTCGCGGAGTACGAGGACGTGCTGGCCGACTTCGACCGGTACATGGCGGACGGCACGGACCACTGGTTCCAGCGCGAGCACGCCGACAAGCTGACGGGGCCGATCGCGTACTTCTGTGCCGAGTACGGGATCTACGAGTCGCTGGGGATCTACTCGGGCGGGCTCGGGGTGCTGGCGGGCGATCACATGAAGAGCGCGAGTGACATGGCGCTGCCGTTCGTCGGCGTCGGACTGCTCTACCGCAAGGGCTACTTCCGCCAGACGATCGACGCCGACGGGCACCAGGAGCACGCCTACCCGGACTACGACCTCTCGCGCCTGCCGATCAGCCGCGTCCAGGCGACGGACGGCGAGCCGCTCCGGGTCAGCGTCGAGCTGCCCGGCCGAGACCTCACGGCGGCAGTCTGGTGCGTCCAGGTGGGACGGGTGCCCGTCCTGCTCCTCGACACGGACGTCCCGGAGAACCACGACGCCGACCGGCCGATCAGCCACATCCTCTACGTCCGGGGCCGCGAGATGCGCCTCCACCAGGAGCTCGTCCTGGGCGTCGGTGGGGTTCGGGCGATCCGGGCCCTGGGCATCGCGCCGGCCGTCTGGCACCTCAACGAGGGCCACTCCGCCTTCCTCCTCGCCGAGCGGGCGCGCGAGCTCGTCGCGGCCGGCACGGACCTCGAGCGTGCCTGGGACGACATCCGCCGGACCAGCGTGTTCACCATCCACACCCCGGTCGCGGCCGGCAATGAACGCTTCGATGGAGGGCTCGTCCGGCAGCTGGCGGGTCCCCTGCTCGAAGGCGACGGCCGCCCGGGCACCGGCGGTGTGCCGCTCGACCGAGTGCTGGAGCTTGGGCTCGGCGTCGATGGCGACCGCGGCCAGTTCGACATGACGGCCCTCTCGCTCCGGCTGACGAGCGGGGCGAACGCGGTCAGCCAGCTGCACGCGCAGACCGCCAACGAGACCTGGACGCCGCTGATGAACGGCCGCTCGATCCTGGGCGTGACGAACGGGATCCACCCGCCGACCTGGATCGGGACCTCGATGCGCGAGCTGGTCGAGCGATATCTCGACGCGGACCTCGATGACCTCGACAACACGACCCCGGCTGGCCGCTTCTGGGAGCGGATGGAGCGGATTCCGCCGACCGAGCTGTGGGACGCCCATCGCCGGCAGAAGCGCGAGCTCGCGAACTTCGCCCGCGGCCGGCTGCGCAGCCAGTTCGCGCGGCACGGCGAAGCGCCATCCGTGCTCGAGGGTCTCGAGACGGCGCTCGACCCGAACGCGCTCACGATCGGGTTCGCTCGCCGCTTCGCGACTTACAAGCGGGCCGGGATGATCTTCACCGACATCGACCGGCTGGCGCGGCTCCTGCACGACCAGGCCCGACCGGTGCAGCTGGTCTACGCCGGCAAGGCGCACCCCGCGGACCGCCCGGGGCAGGCGGTCATCGAGCAGATCTTCGCGCGGACCCGATCGGACAAGATGCGCGGCCGGGTCTTCATCCTCGAGGACTACGACATGCGGATCGGGCGCTTCCTCGTCCAGGGGGTCGACGTCTGGCTGAACAACCCGCGCCGCCCACTCGAGGCGTCGGGCACCAGCGGCATGAAGGCCGCGGCCAACGGCGTCGTCAACCTGAGCGTGCTCGACGGCTGGTGGGACGAGGGCTGGACCGGCGACAACGGCTGGGCAATCGGCGGTCGCGGGACCAATCCGGACGAGGGCGCGCAGGACTGGGCCGACGCCCAGGATCTCTACCGCCTGCTGGAGGACGAGGTCGTCCCCCGCTACTACGAGCGCGACGCCGCAGGGCTGCCCGCCGGCTGGATCGAGCTCATGCGCCGGTCGATGGCGACGACGATCTGGCGCTTCTCCACGACCCGCATGCTCCAGGAGTACGCCGAGCGCCTCTACCTTCCGGCCGCCGGCCACGAGGTGGCCCGCCGGGAGGGGATCCCGCTCGCGACCGAAGCCGGCTGACCGATCGTCAACCCCGGCGCCTCCGCGCCCGAGTCCGCCTTCTCCGAGAGGATCGATCCAGCGGTGGCGCCCCGGATCTCGCTTGCCCTCGCGCTCCACAACCATCAGCCGGTGGGCAACTTCGGCTGGGTCTTCGCCGAGGTCTACGAGCAGGCGTACCGGCCGCTCCTCGGGGCGCTGGAGCGGCATCCGGGCGTGCGCCTGTCGCTGCACTACACGGGCCCGCTGCTGGAATGGCTGGTTGCCGAGCGTCCGGACTTCATCGAACGACTGCGCCGGCTCATCGACGACGGCCAGGTGGAGGTGATCGGAGGCGCGCTGTACGAGCCGGTGCTGGCCTCGCTGCCGGAGCGCGATCGCGTCGCGCAGCTCGTCCGGATGGCGGACAGGCTGGAGTCGCTGACCGGCCGGCGGCCAACGGGCGCCTGGCTGGCGGAGCGGGTCTGGGAGCCGGACCTGCCGACCTCGCTCGCAGCCGCCGGCTACCGCTGGACGATCCTGGACGACGCCCACTTTCGGGCCGCCGCCCTCCACGAGGATGCCGTGTGGGGCGCGTGGACCACGGAGGACCAGGGCCGGCCGCTGACGGTTTTCGGGACGGAGCAGGGACTGCGCTACCGGATCCCGTTCGGTCAGGTGGACGGGGTGATCGACTGGCTCCGCGGGCACGCCACGGAGGCCGGCGACCGGCTCGGCACGATGGGCGACGACGGCGAGAAGTTCGGGGCATGGCCGACGACCTGGGAGCACTGCTGGGGCGAGCAGCGCTGGGTCGACCGGTTCTTCGACGCACTCGAGGCGAATTCGACGTGGCTCACGACGGTCACGCCGTCCGCGTGGCTCGAGCGCCAGCGTCCGATCGGCCGGGTCTACGTGCCGACCGGCTCGTACGCGGAGATGGGCGAGTGGGCCCTGCCGCCGGACGAGGCGCGGATCTTCGCCGATGTCCGGGACCGGGCGGTGGAGGCGGGACGACCCGAGGCGCGCTGGCTCCGTGGCGGCTTCTGGCGCAACTTCCAGGCCAGGTACCGGGAGATCAACGACCTGCACAAGCAGATGCTGCGCACCTCCGAGCGGGTCGACGCCATGCCGCCCGGCGCGATCCGGGACCGGGCGCTCGATCACCTCCATCGCGGCCAGTCCAACGACTGTTACTGGCACGGTCTGTTCGGCGGCGTCTACATCAGCCACATGCGGCTGGCCACGCTGGAGCACCTGATCGCGGCCGAGGATCTGGCCGACGCCGCCGCGGGCACGGAGCCGGCCGCCGTGCTGGCGGACCTCGATCTCGACGGACGCGACGAGGTGCTGATGACCGAGCCGGGGCAGATCGTGGCGGTCGACCTGGACGAGGGGGCGGGGATCGGCCGCTGGGACGTTCGCCCCGTGCGGCACGCGCTGACCGCGGTGCTCCGCCGGCGCCCGGAGGCGTATCACGCAACGCTCCGGCGCTTCGAAGCCGGGGCGCCTGCTGGCGCGCAGGGCGAGCCGTCGCCCGGTCGCGGGGACAAGGACGGCGGCAGCGGTCCGGCGTCCATCCACGAGCTCGTTCGGGTCAAGGAGCCGGGGCTCGCCGCCCGACTGCACTACGACGCGTACGAGCGTCGCTCGGGGCTGGTCCGGTTCCTGCCCCCTGACGCGACGCCCGACGACTGGGCCGCCGGCGCGGTCGAGGAGGTGGGCGACGCGCGGGACGGCGCCTGGCGGCTGGTGTCGCTCGAGCGCGGCAAGCTGGTCGTCGAGCGTGAGGCGGTCGTCCGATCCGGTCGGCGGCCGCATGAGATCCGGGTGGAGAAGCGCCTCATCCTCGACGGCGACCGGCGGCAGCCGGGTCTGATCCTCGAGCTGACGCTCCGGAGCCGGTCGGCGAGACCGATCGAGGCGCGCCTCGGGATCGAGTGGGCGATCACGATGCTCGGCGGTGGCGGCAACCCGGCGGCCTGGTGGGCCGTCGCCGGTGAACGCTCGACCCACGATCGCGGCGGCATGGCACGCGCGGTCCAGACGCTCGGCCAGGGCAACGATCAGATCGGCCTGCAGATCCGCACGTCGGTCGCGCCGCCGGCCGACGCCTGGTGGGCGCCGATCGAGACGATCTCGAACTCGGAGGCGGGCTTCGAACGCACCTACCAGGGCAGCGCGCTGCTCCTGTCGTGGCCGCTTCGTCTCGAGGCAGCCAGCACGACGAGCGTGCGCATCGAGCATCGCGTGTCGACCGCCCGCGACCATGCGGAGGAGGAGCAAGAGCGCGCGGGCCAGGCAGAGACGGCGGCCCCGTCCCCTCGCGCCTGAGCGAGACAGCCGCCCGGCCCGAGGAATCCGTCAGCCCGTGGCCTGCGCACCACGGGCTGACGAGGTGGCGGCGCCGAATCCGGTGCCGCCGGGAAGAGTCTCTCGACGAGGTCGCGCGACCCCTAGACGGTCAGACCGGGCTCCGGCTGACGGGGATCGCCGGACCCGGGCCGGCTGTCGACGCCGAAACGAACGGCGAGCAGCCCCAACAGGAACGCGCCCACGATGATGACGCCGAGGACGAAGAGTCCCTCCATGACGCCCACCTTTGGTACAGTTGACTAGGCCAAGTGGACAGTACTTGGACTAGCGAGCTATGTCAACCACCGATTCGGAACGACCGCCGCCCGCGCCGTCCAGCCGCGACCTGGACGTCGAGCGGGACTCCGACGTCCCGATCTCGACCCAGATCTACTGGCAGCTGGCCTACCAGATCGACTCCGGGCGGCTGCTTCCCGGTTCCCGGCTGCCACCCGTGCGCGAGCTCGGGGCCGCCCTGCGGGTGAATCCCAACACGATCCGGGCGGTCTATCGCCGGCTCGCCGACGCGGGATACGTGACGAGCCGTCACGGGGCGGGGACACGGGTCACGGACCCGCCGCCGCAGCGCCGGGGCGCTGAAGCACTGGCCGGGGTCGTGGCCGAGATGCTCCGCCGTGCCGCCCAGGCCGGCTTCACCGCCGACGAGGTCGCGACCGCCACCTTCGCCGCGGCGGCGGAGCGCAAGCGCCCTGGCCAGCTCGTGCGCGTCCTCTTCGCCGAGTGCACCACCGCCGACGCGGGCTACGACGCGGCCCGCCTGAATGACGCGTTCCCGGGCACGATCGAGGCGGAGGGCACGCTGCTCGACGACCTGCCCGATCGCCTCCAGCGCTTCCACTACGACCTCGTCGCGACGACGACGTTCCACGCCGACGAGGCCCAGGCGCTCGTCCACGGCCGGCGGCCGGTCGTCGCCATGCTGGTCGGCCCGGGATACCTGGAGCTCGTTCATGAAATCGCCGCCCTGCCGCCCGGCTCACGCGTCGGCGTCGTGTGCGCCACCGAGCGCGGCACCGACAACATCGCCGAGACGCTCGCCCTGTCGGGAACGCGCGGCGTGGAGATCGTCGGCGCGACGCCGAGCGACGACGACGGCCTCGAGGTCATCGACCGGACGGCCGATCTGGTCCTCATGTCGCGCGAGGCGCTCGCGCTCGGCGTCGATGCCCGGTTCCGCGACGGCGGCCGCATCCGACCATGGACGTACGAGTTCGATCCGTCCGGCCTCGAGATCCTCCGGCGGGCGGTCGACCATGTCCGCGCCGCCCGGCGCGATGAGGAAGCGGTCCCCGCCCCCGCCTGACCGGACGCCAGCGGATCCGTTTGACATGCCGCGCAGCCCGGACCTACGTTTCGCGGGTCCGGTGACGCCCATCCCCCAACCCGGTCCCCAGCCGGGTGAGGCGCTGAGGAGGAGACGATCAGCTCGCCCTCTGACCTGACCACGCGCCCGCCGGCCAGCCAGCCCATCCCGGTTGCCGGCCGCCGGCGCGCGATCGTCGAGGGCATCGCTCCGCAGGTGGACGGCGGTGGGTTCCCGATCAAGCGCGTGGTTGGCGACACCGTCACGGTCGAGGCCGACGCCTTCACCGATGGTCACGACGCCGTCTCGGTGCGACTGCACCATCGGTCGGACGGCGGAATTTGGGCCGAGACCCCGATGGAGCCGCTCGGCAACGATCGGTGGCGGGGCTCGTTTCCGGTCGAGCTGATGGGGCGGTACGAGTACCGCGTCGAGGCGTGGACCGATGACTGGCAGACGTGGCGGGGCGACCTCGAGAAGCGGCTGGCGGCGCGGCAGGACGTCGCGGTCGACGTGCTGATCGGCGCCGCGCTCGTCGATGCCGCAGCGGACCGGGCGGACGGGCCGGACCGGCTGCGGCTCCAAACCTGGGGCGCCGAGCTGCGGGGCCCGGACGACGCGACGGCCCGAGCCGGCCGGGCGCTCGACACGGAGCTCGACCGCCTGATGACCCTCCACGCGGATCGCTCGCAGGCGACGCACTCCGAGCCGCTGGGGGTCGTCGTCGACCCGGTACGGGCCCGGTTCTCGACCTGGTACGAGCTCTTCCCGCGCTCGGCCGCGCGCGAGCCGGGGCGGCACGGCACGTTCCGCGACGTGATCGACCGCCTCCCGTACGTCGCCGGGATGGGCTTTGACGTGCTCTACCTGCCGCCGATCCACCCGATCGGGCGGACCTTCCGGAAGGGCCCCAACAACGTCACGACGCCCTCGTCGGACGACCCGGGCGTGCCGTGGGCGATCGGTGGACCGGAGGGCGGCCACACCGCCATCCATCCCGATCTCGGGACCCTGGCCGACTTCCACGACCTCGTGCGGGAGGCGGGGCTGCGTGGCATGGACGTCGCGCTCGACATCGCCTTTCAGGCCTCGC
>JACDAV010000120.1 GCA_013695255.1 Chloroflexota bacterium | reverse complement strand
GGACGCACAGCGTGTCCGCCCGCAGCTCGAGCCGCGATCCGTCGACGGCGATCACGTGCCCGTCGCGGGCGATGCCGACCGCCTGCTCCGCCGCCGCGGTCGGATCGTCGAGGAGCGCGCCGCCCTCGCGCCGATCCCGGAGGCGGCCGTCCCGCTCGTACCGGCGGTCGGCGAAGGCCTCGGCCAGCGTGGCGAGGCCCTCCGCCTGCGCCGCATCGAGCGACACCGAGCCGGCCAGGCCGACCAGGACCAGCTCGCGGGAGCAGCGCCGCACCGCCCGCGCGACGGCCGCGGCGACGCCCGGGTCGCGGGCCGATCGGTTGTAGAGCGCGCCATGCGGCTTGACGTGGCGCAGGGCCGCGCCGGCCGCCCGGGCGAAGGCGGCCACGGCGCCGACCTGGTAGAGGACGGCGGCTTCCAGGTCGCCCACGGCCATCTCCATGTCGCGCCGTCCGAAGCCCGCCAGATCCGGGTAGCCCGGATGGGCGCCGATCACGGCTCCGGCCGCGACCGCCAGGTCGATCGTCCGGGCGATCGTGGCCGGGTCGCCGGCGTGGAACCCGCAGGCTACGTTGACCGAGGTCACGAGGGGGATCAGCGCCTCGTCCTCGCCCATCGACCAGGGTCCGAGGCTTTCCCCGACGTCCGCGTTGAGATCGATCGTCACTCGGGCGATGGTAGTCCCGGGCCAGGCGCGCGCACCGACGCGGATGCGCGATCATCGGCAGGTGACGGATCTCGCGGAGCTGGACCGGGTCCGCGCACGAGCGATGCCCTCGACGACGTCCTCGGCCCGCGGGGGACCGCTCGTCGTGGCGGTCGACGTGGGGAGCTCCTCGATCCGGGCCGGCCTGTACGACACCGGCGGCCGGCCCGTGCGGGGAGCGTATGCCCAGGTCGCATACGAGCCGGACGTCGACGACCGCGGCGGGGTCCAACTCCCGGTCGAGCGGCTGCTGGCCACGCTCACGACGACGCTCGACGCGCTGGTGGCGCGCTCCGCCGGCCACCTGTCGCGCGTTGCCGGCGCCGGCGTCTCGTGCTTCCTCCACTCGGTCGCGGCGTTCGATCGCGACCGCCGGCCGATCTCGCCGCTGCTGTCCTGGGCGGACACCACGTCGGCGGCCGCTGCAGCCGACCTGCGGGCGACCCTCGAGCCTGGCGCTGTCTGGGCGGAGACCGGCGCGCCGCTTCACGCGAGCTACTGGCCGGCGAAGATCCTCCGGCTGCGGTCCGCGGATGCCGGGGCGGGCGCGCGTCTGTTCGCCGGTGCGCCGGAGATCCTGTGGCACGCCCTCACGGGCCAGTTCGGCATCGACCTGTCGCACGCCTCTGGGACGGGCCTCCTCGACCGGGCGTCGGGCGGCTGGCACGCGGGGCTGCTCCGCGCCCTGCGGCTCGATCCCGACGCGCTTCCCCAGATCCTGCCCGGAGCCGCCGCGGCGCCGCTGGCCGGCTGGTCGGCCGAGCGCTACGCCGATCTCCGGGATGTGCCGTGGTTCGCGCCGTGGTCCGACGCGTGGTGCGGGAACGTCGGGCTGGGCGCGGTCGCCGGCGGGCCCGCGGCGCTGCAGGTCGGAACGTCCGGCGCCATTCGGGTCATCCAGCCGGGCGCCGCGCCACCGGTCCCCGCCGGTTTGTTCGCCCACCGGCTCGCCGACGGCACCTCGCTGCTCGGCGGCCAGCTCAGCGAGGGCGGCGGCGTCGCGGCCGCCGTTGCCCGCCTGGTCGGATCGACGACGCGCGCGCTGGAGCGCGGGGCCTTCGAGCTGCCGGCCGACGGACACGGCCTGACGATCCTGCCGTTCCTCGCCGGCGAGCGCGGCACGGGCTACCACGAGCGAGCGCGCGGAACGGTGACCGGCCTTGGCCTCGGGACCACGCGGGCGGAGCTGTACCTGGCGACGGTCGAGGCGATCGCACTTCGATTCGCGGCGATCGACCGCCGGCTCGCGGCGCATCTCGGGCATCCGCCCCGGATCGTCGCGTCGGGTGGTGCGCTGGCCCGATCGGAGCTGCTGGCGGCGGTCCTCGCCGGAGCGCTCGGCCGCCCGTTCGAGCGTTCGACGGTTGCCGAGGCCTCCGCGCGTGGCGCTGCCATCGCCACACTGGCGGCGGCGGGCATCATTGCCGGTGTCGCCGCCCTGCCCCCGCCACCGGGCCGGATGGTGGTTCCCGATCCCGACCGCGTGGCCGCCATGCGGCCGGCGGCGCTGCGCCAGGAGGCGCTCCTGGAGACGCTCCTGGGAGAGGCCTGACGCGTCGGCCGGGCGGTCGGTGGACGCCTCGAGATCGGTTTCTGGACGGCCTGGCTCGACGTCGCGTATCCTGCTCGGACAACCGAAGAGCGCTTTATCAAGAGTGGCGGAGGGACCGGCCCGTTGAAGCCACGACAACCTACCGGCGCGACGCCGGCAAGGTGCCAATTCCGGGCAGGTCCGCCTGCGAGATAAGGGACGCTCCCTCGGAGACCCTTCCGCAGCCCCGGGTCTCCCGCCGGTCCACTCGCTTCCGCATCCAGGGCCGCGTCCGGTGAGTCGCGGCAGGACGAGGAGTCGACCGATGACCACCGAGACATTGAATCCGGCGGCGGCGCCCACCGAGCCCGTCGTGCGCGCCCACTCCGGCGAGCGCTTCCTTGGCCTCGCGTGTCGGGCCTGCGATCGCCCCGAGAAGGCCCCCCTCGCCTACGTCTGTCCGGCCTGCTTCGGGCCCCTGGACGCGCGATACGACCTGGGCGTCGTGCGCCGACTCGTGGACCGCGCCGCGATCGAGCGCCGACCGCCCGGGATCTGGCGCTACCGGGAGCTGCTGCCGGTGGAGGCGCCTCCGCGCCGCGGTCTGCCGGTTGGCTCGACGCCAATCACCTCCGCCGAGCGGCTCGGGGCCGCCGTCGGCGTCGACCGGCTGTGGCTGAAGGACGACACCCGCAACCCGAGCCTCAGCTTCAAGGACCGGGCCGTCGCGGTCGCCACGGCGCGCGCGATCGAGCTCGGCGTCCCGGCCCTCGCCTGCGCCTCGACCGGCAACCTCGCCGGCGCGACGGCCGCCGCCGCGGCCGCCGTGGGGCTACCCGCCTACGTCTTCATCCCCGCCGACCTCGAGCCGGCGAAAATCGACCACGCCCTGGCCTACGGCGCGACCGTGGTGCCGGTCGAAGGCACGTACGATGACGTGAACCGGTTGTGCCTCGAGGTCGCGGACGAGACCGGCTGGGGCTTCGTCAACGTCAACCTGCGGCCGTACTACGCCGAGGGGTCGAAGACGCTCGCCTTCGAGATCGCCGAAAGCCTGGGCTGGCGGACTCCCGACGTCGTGGTCGCGCCGGTCGCATCCGGGGCCATGTTCATGAAGCTCGCGCGCGGCTGGGACGAGCTCGCCGAGGTCGGCCTCATCGAGCGCCGGCCGGTCCGTTTCGTCGGCGGGCAGGCCAGCGGCTGCGGCCCCGTGGCCACCGCATGGGCCCGCGGGAACGACGCCATCGAGCCGGTCCGGGCGCCCGACACCTTCGTGCGATCGCTGGCCATCGGCAGCCCAGCGGACGGGCGGGAGGCCGCCGAGCTCGCGCGGCGCACGGACGGGTCGGTCGAGGCGGTGCCGGACGAGGCGACCGCGGCCGCCATCCGCGACGTGGCCCGCCTCGAGGGGATCTACACGGAGACGGCTGGCGGGGTCACGATCGCGGCACTCGCCGCGGCGCGGCGGCGCGGGGTGATCCGCCCCGGCGACGAGGTGGTCGCGATCCTCACCGGCAACGGCCTCAAGACGCCGGACGCGCGCCGGCTCGGTCTGCCGGACGCCAGCGCCACGGCCGATCGCCCGGGCCTGGCGCCGGTGCTCGCGCCGAGCCTGGCGGCGTTCGAGCGATGGCTCGGCGGGGCCGCCTGACGGGCGACATCCGCGTCGACCGTGAGGGAGCAGGAGCGCTGAGCCGGCAGACGACGGCAAGGTCGACCGCGGGCGCGGTCCGCCGCCCTTGACGTATTCGCAACGCCGGTCGTGCTTCGCTGGCCGTCGACACGCCGGCCGGGAGCCAGGACAGGAGCACACGCCTTGGGACATGCAACCACCGTCGATGGCAGCCGCCACGTTCGTCTCGACCAGATCGATCCCGCCACTGTCGGCGGGCTGACCGAGGCGGAGGCGGATGCGCGGCTCCAGCCGATGGCCGGTGAGCTGCTCGAGCTGCAGGAGCTGATCTATGCGGCCGAGACGCATGGCGTGCTGGTGATCCTCCAGGGCATGGACGCCGCGGGCAAGGACGTCACCATCCGGCACGTCTTCATGTCCGCCAACCCGGAGTCGATGCGCGTCAAGCACTTCTCCCACATGACGGACGAGGAGGAGAAGCATCACTTCCTGTGGCGGGCGCACCTCCAGACGCCAGGCCGCGGCGAGCTCGTCATCTTCGACCGCTCCTACTACGAGCAGGCCGTGCTGCCCCAGGTCCAGCCCGACCAGGACGGCCAGGACGGTGACGCCGACCGGGTGCCGGAGCGATTGGACGACATCCGGCACTTCGAGCGGCTCCTCCAGCACGGCGGACTCCTCGTCTTCAAGTTCTTCCTTCACGTCGGCAAGGACGAGCAGGAGCGCCGCCTCATCGAGCGGATGGAGAACATCGAGACCGCCTGGAAGATCTCGCCCCGGGACTGGACGGCGCGGCGCTCGTGGGATGCCTACATGACCGCCTACGAGACAACGATGAACGCGACGGCCACGACCGACGCGCCGTGGTACGTCGTGCCGGCCGACCACCAGTGGTTCCACAACCTCGTCGTGCTCGAGACGCTCGTCGAGCGGCTGCGCCCCTACCGCGACGGCTGGATCGAGGCCCGCAACCGTCGCGGCGAACAGGAGCGTGAGGAGGCGAGGGAGGAGGCGCCCGAAGGCGTCGGCGCCTGACCCCCGAACGCGTTACCGCCGGTCGGCTGGGTCCCGCAGGAAGGCGTACAGCAGCGAGCCCGCCGCGGCGCCGATCACCGGTCCCGCGAGGTAGATCCACAGATCGCGGAGATCGCCCGAGACGAGCGCCGGGCCGATCGAGCGGGCCGGGTTGAGGGAGGCCCCGGTGACAGGGCCACCGACCAGCGCCGCCAGCGCCACCGTTCCGCCGATCGCCAGCGCCGCGGCCTGGCCCACGGCGCGGGTATCGGTTGCCACCGCGGTGATGACGAGCATCAGGAGCGCCGTCAGCACGACCTCCCAGGCGATGGCGGCCGGCACCCCGACCGAGGAGCGGGTCACGCCCAGCGGCACGTCGCCGAGCGTCCATCGGAGCAGACCGGCCCCCGCGATCGCACCAGCCACCTGGACGAGGGAGTAGGTGGCGACGCGTGCCCATGGGAAGTGGCGGCCGAGGGCAAAGCCGACCGAGACGGCCGGGTTGAAGTGAGCGCCGGAGATGTGGCCCAACCCGTAGATGGCGACGGCGATCGCCAGGCCGAAGGCCATCGCGATGCCCGTGGGCTCCAGCCGCCCGACCGCGATCGCCCCGCAGCCCGCGAAGACGAGGGCGAACGTGCCGAGGAACTCGGCGAGGTGGGCCCTCAATCGGCCACGGCGGCTCGCCGGGCCCGGCCCGCGGCGCGGAGTGCGACCTCGATGAATGGCCGAAGTCGCGCCGACACCTCCATCTGGGTTCGCTGGAAGGCAGCCAGCTTCTCGTCGTCGCTGCCCTCCACCTCGGACGGATCGTCCAGACCCCAGTGCAGGGTGTTCTCCGAGCCGGGGAAGACCGGGCAGGTCTCACGCGCGCGGTCGCAGACGGTGATGACATAGTCGAAGTGCTGGTCGAGAAACTGCGTGATCAGCTTGCTTCGCCCGTCGGACCAGTCCATCCCGAGGTCCGCCAGCACCCGGACGGCATAAGGGTTGACCTCACGGGTCTCGGTGCCCGCCGAGTGGGCCTCGAAGTCGTTGCCGCCGTAGCGGCCGAGGAGGGCTTCCGCGATCTGGCTGCGCGCCGAGTTGTGGGTGCACACGAACAGCACGCGGATGGGCTCGTCGGACATGGAGTGCTCCTTTCTCGTGACGCGACCCGCGGCCGCGATGGTCAGCTCGAGATCGAGCAGCTCGCCTTCGAGCCGGTCGAGGTCAGCACGCTGGCGGGCGATCACCGCACGCTGCTCGACCAGGAGCGGCGTCAGATCGAGGTCCACCGCGCCGCGCTCCAGGCACAGGCGTGCGAGCCGGCCCGCGTCCTCCGGGCTCAGCCCCAGGCGGCGCAGCGACACCACGAGGCGCAGACGGGCCAGATCCGTCTCGTCGTACTCGCGGTAGCCGTTCCGAAGCCGCGACGGGTGCGGCAGCACGCCGACGCCCTCGTACCAGCGAACGGCGGACGGGGCGACGCCCGCTCGACCGGCGAGCTCGGAGACCCTCACGGTCGCTGGTCCCGGGGCACGAGCGCCGGGGGACCGCCGGGGACCTCGGAACGGACGATGACGCGCATGTCTCGCACGATAGACCTTCGAGTGGCTTGAAGGTCAAGCGGTCAGGCGTGGCATCCGACGCGCGGCTCCCGACTCGTGCCACCTTCGACGATTGACGAGACCGGGGCGTTGTGACTACCGTGACGCAGCCCCGGCGGTGCCGGAGGGCACTGCCCGAGGAGTGGTCCATCCCAGGCAGCAGGGAGGTGGCCGAGCGACCGACACGACGACGTGGCGTTGAAGCGTGATCGACCCTGGCCCGTGCGGGCCGCGAGCCCTCGCACCCTGAGGAGCACGACCTTGGCCTCATCCGCTGCGGCTGTCGCCGCGACCCCGGAGTATCGGTACAAGCTGCCGTTCGTGATCGGCGCCTCCGCCGCCGGCACAGTCATCGAGTGGTACGACTTCTACATCTACGGCGTGCTCGCCGTGTTCTTCTCCACGCAGTTCTTCCCCTCGGGCGACCCCGTCTCCGCGCTCCTGCTGTCACTCGCGACATTCGGCGCCGGGTTCGCCGTCCGGCCGTTCGGGGCCGCCTTCTTCGGACGGATCGGCGACATCGTCGGCCGGAAGTTCACCTTCCTCGTGACGATCACGGTGATGGGCATCTCGACCGCGCTCGTCGGCTTCCTTCCCACCTACGCCCAGATCGGCATCCTGGCGCCGATCATCCTCGTGATCCTGCGACTTGCGCAGGGCCTGGCGCTCGGCGGCGAGTACGGCGGTGCCGCGATCTACGTCGCCGAGCACAGCTCGGACGCGAAGCGTGGCCTGAACACGAGCTGGATCCAGACGACGGCGACCATCGGGCTGCTGCTCGCCCTTCTCGTCGTCGGTCTCACCAGGGTGTCGATGTCGGCCGAGGACTTCACCAGCTACGGCTGGCGGATCCCGTTCTTCCTGTCGATCATCCTCGTCGCGCTGGCCCTGTTCATCCGGCTGCGGCTCCAGGAGACGCCCCTCTTCTCGCAGCTGAAGTCGGAGGGCAAGTCGTCGACCTCGCCGTGGCGGGACTCGTTCGGCAACGCCGCCAACCGGAAGCTCATCCTGCTCGCGCTCCTCGGCGCGACCGCCGGTCAGGCCGTCGTCTGGTACCAGGGCCAGTTCCAGGCGCTGTTCTTCCTCGGCACGAACCTCGGGGTGAAGTTCCAGGACGCGTACCTGATCGTCGGCACGGCGATCGTGTTGGCGACACCGTTCTTCGTCGTCTTCGGGCGCCTCTCGGACCGGATCGGAAGGAAACCGATCATCCTGGGGGGCTGCTTGATCGCGGCCCTCACGTACCTGCCGATCTACAACCTCATGACCGCCTTCGCGCACCCGCAGGGCACCCTGGAGACCGCCGGCAAGTTCGCCGGGCGGTTCGTCGGCGCGGACGGGGCGCCGACGATCGCCCAACCCGAGCTCCTGCCCCTCATCGCCCTCGTCTGGATCCAGGTCATCTACGTGACCATGGTCTACGGGCCGATCGCCGCCTTCCTGGTCGAGTACTTCCCGGCCCGCATCCGGTACACCTCGCTGTCCATCCCGTACCACATCGGCAACGGTTGGTTCGGCGGCTTCCTGCCGCTCATCGCGGCCGCCCTTCTGGCGTCGACGGGCAACCTGTACGCGGGTCTGATCTATCCGATCGTGGTCGCGCTGCTGACGGTCGTGATCGGCGGCCTCTTCATCCGCGAGTCGCGGCACGTGAAGATCTGGGACGAGGTGGGCGGCGAGACCGAGAACGTTCGCGCGGCGACTGCCCGCGGATGAGCCCACCTGCGCGTTGTCCGGCCGGCTGACCGCCGGTCGGCCAGCCCTCGCCTGACCGGCGGACGGACCGCGTCTGACCCCGTGAAGCGAGGCGATCATGGAGGCTGGGCGGCTGGCGACGACAGCCGCCCGAGGGCGAGCCGTGTCGGGCGGGCTAAGATCGGCTGATGCCGCCCTCGACTGCCTTCCCCGACGACACGGCTGCGGTCCTCGAGGCGGTCGGCGCCGCGGCGCGCCGGTATCTCGACAGCCCTCGGCGAGGATGCCGTCCGATTCCCCGGCGCGGACGCCGCAGCCGCGGCCTTCGATGCCCCGCTCCCGGAGGACGGGATCGGTGCCCTGCGCGCCCTGTCCGAGCTGGAGGCACGCGGCTTCGACGGCGCCATCCGCTCGTCCGGGCCGCGCATGTTCCACTTCGTCACCGGAGGCGGAACCCCGGCCGCCCTCGGCGCGGACTGGCTGACGAGTCTCCTCGACCAGAACTCCTTCAGCTGGGTCGCCTCGCCGCTCGGCGCCCGCCTCGAGCGCCTCACGATCGCCTGGCTCAAGGAGCTGTTCGGGCTGCCCGCTTCGTGGGGAGGTGTCCTGACGACCGGGGCCACAATGGCCAACTTCACGGCTCTGGCCTGCGCCCGGCAATGGTGGGGCGACCGGCACGGTGTCGACATTGCGGCCGATGGCTTCGGCGGCCTGCCGGCCGTTCCCGTCCTCGCCGGCGGCCACATCCACGCCAGCGCCGAGAAGGCGCTGGCCATGCTGGGGCTGGGCCGGGCAAGCGTCCGGCGGTTCGTGGCCGACGGACGGGGAACCCTCGACCTCCCGGCGCTGGAGGAGGCGCTGCGGCGCCTGAACGGCGAACCGGCGATCATCGTCGCGACGGCCGGCGAGGTGAACGCCGGCGCGTTCGACCCGATCGACGCCCTCGCCGAGCTGGCCGAGGAGCACAACGCCTGGCTGCACGTCGACGGCGCCTTCGGGCTCTTCGCCCGGCTGTCGCCGCTGTCGGCCGGACTGGCGGCCGGCGTGGAGCGGGCCCACTCGGCGATCGCGGACGGCCACAAGTGGCTCAACGTGCCGTACGACTGCGGCTTTGCCTTCGTCCGTGACGCGAGCCTGCTGCCACGCGTGTTCACCATGAACGCCGCCTACCTGCCCGATCCTGACGACCCACATCCGAACTTCGGCTTCCTCGGCCCGGAGGCCTCCCGCCGGGCCCGCGCGCTGCCGGTCTGGGCGACGCTGGCCGCGTACGGGCGCGCCGGCTACCAAGCGCTCATCGAGCGCCATCTGGAGCTGGCCGAGCGAGTGGCCCGCCGGGTCCAGGCAGCGCCCGACCTCGAGCTGCTCGCGGGCCCCGGCATCAACGTCGTCTGCTTCCGCTTCCGACCGCCCGGCATGGCCGACGGTGCCGAGCTGAACGTCCTGAACGAGCGGCTCGGTCAGCTGGTCCTCGAGGACGGCCGCGTCTACGTCGGCACGACCCGCTTCGACGGCCGCGTCGCTTTCCGGCCCGCCATCGCCAACTGGCGGACGACGGAGTCCGATGTGGACCTGCTGGTCGACGCCATCCGCGAGCTCGGTGCATCGATCTCGCCCGAAGCCGCCGGCCCGTCCTGACGGCCGCGCGCGGTGTCCGCACGCCGAAAGCGGTCCGGGGTGCTCCGCGGCCGGCTTTGCCGATCCGAGCTGACGCGAAACCGTCACATTCCCAGCCTAGGCTCTGCCTTCCGATCGTTCCAAGGCGGCCGTTCACGAGGGCATCAGGCTCATGGCGATTCTCGGCCAGATCGAGCGCCTGCTCGCATCGCTCTACCCGCTTCGCCTGCCGATCCTGATCGGTGGGCTCGTCGTTCTCTTTGGCCTCGCGGTGCTGGCCCGACGCCGGCGCTGGGACTTCGTCGCTCGCCGTCACCGGCGGGTCTCGGCGGCGATTCTGGTGGTGGTCCTGATCGTTGGGCTGCCGCTGGGCTGGATCCTGGGCTCGCCGATCTTCATCCGGACCGAGCTCGACGAGGGCGCACCGGTTGCCGTCGGGGCGCCGGGAACGGAAGCACCTTCGGTGGCCCCGGCGTCTGGCGGAAGCGACGGTGGGTCCGGAGGCGGAGGCAAGACCGTGCTGTCGGGCAGCCTGTCTGGCGCGGATGAGTTCCACTTCGCGAGCGGCGAGGTCCTGCTCATCGAAACCGCGGCCGACACCTACGTCCTGCGATTCGAGCGGATTTCGGTCAGGAACGGGCCCGACCTGTTCGTCTACCTCTCACCCAGCCCCGATGGCTATGCCGACGACGCCATCGAGCTGGGCAAGCTGAAGGCCAGCGACGGCTCCTTCAACTACGAGGTCCCGGCCGGCACCGACATCTCCCGCTTCAAGAGCGCGGTGATCTGGTGCAGGGCCTTCAGCGTCCAGTTCGCCGCCGCGCCGCTGGCGGCCTGACCGGCGACAGCGACGGGCGGCTGGCGCGGTAGATTGCGTCGGAGGCTGGCGGCGAGCGGACGGACCGGGCCGGGGAGATCCTGCTGCTTCTGGCCACCGAGCGGGTTTCCCCGTGGATCCACCGCCCGTGCCTTCGAATCAGTGATCGCGCCGAACGGCATCGAGCTCGATGTCTTCCGGATCGCGGGCGCCGAGCACGCCACCGATCGCCGCCGCCGCCGCGGGCAGAAGCTGCGAGAGGAACGCGGGGATCGCTGCATCCCGGAGTCCCTGGGCCACCGCCGCTGGGTCGACGCCCTCGGGCTGGGGTGCGCCAGCGGCGCGGTACTGACCGAACAGGTCGCCGGCGGCGCCGAACAGCTGACCGACGCCAAACGCCGACAACATGAGGATGACGAGGAGGCCCAGCGCCCAGACCAGAAACCCGTTCAGGAGCCCGGTGGCGCGACCGCCGACGGCAGCCGTTCGACCCGCGACGAAGCCGCCGAGCAGGAAGCTGAGCAGGGCGACGATCGCGGTCGCGATCCCCGCCCCGGTGGCCGCTTCGTCGGCCTGCGCGTTCCCGACCCGCACGGTGTTCGCGCCGATGGCGAGCAGCAGCGTGCTGAGGAGGACGAACGCGCCCAGCGCCGTCAGGAGCCCGGCGACGATCGGTCCCCAGCGGACCGCATCGCGAGGCGCGACGAAGGACGCCCGCTGGACGACATCCGGCCCATCGCCCACGACGCGCGTGGCGGTCGGACGGACCGGGATCTCGTCAGCGCGAGGGTGATCCGGCATGGCCTACCGCCTGGTCGTGACGTCGGTGTCGTCGGCGACGTCGACGTCGCCTTCCTGGGTGATGTCGATCCGCTCTTCACGGACGGTGTCGGAGACGCGCTTCGTCTCGGTGACCGGCCGCTTGCTGATCTCGAGCTCCTCGGCAACCCGCACGTCCTTCTGGACGTCGACTCGCTCGCCCATGACCGGCACGCGGATCGTGTCGCCCGTGTCGACAATCTCCGCCTCGCTCGCCGGCCGGTCCACGGCATAGCGCCGGACCTCGACCTCTTCACGCGTTACCGGCACGTCGATCGTTCGCTCTTCTTCGACGACGTCCTTGCGGACCTCGACCTCGCCGGCCTGCACGCGCTCCTTCTCGGCTCGGAGCTCCTCGGCGTGGCGGCGAACCCGCATCGTGTCGCGCTCGCTGGCCGCTTCATCGCCGCTCGCCGTGGCGGCGCTGCCGTAGTCCGTCGTGCTCGCGGAGGAGACGACGACCTTTCCATCGCCGGCTCGCCAGTTGGTGTCGTGGTACTCCTGGCCGGAGTCGAGGACGATGCCGTCGATCACCTGCCTGTCCTCGTCCACGAGAAGGTCGGTGATCCGGCCGAGCTCCTGGCCCGAGTCGTCGACCGCTGTCCAGCCGCGGATGTCCTGATCGGGGTTCTCGAGCTCCCACTCGTCGCCTTCGCTGATTTTCGTGCGGTTCATTGTGTCTCCTTCCATCACTCGTGACGATCCTGGCCCGTTACGTCAGCGCGTTGAGCAGAAGCCAGCCAACGACGACGATCACGAGCAGAACGACAACCCAGATCCACCAGGGCATGCCGCCGCCTTCGCGGCGACGAACGGGAATCTCCGGCACAGCCAGCTCCTTTCGGACGCTCTGCGTCCTGCATTCGGCGGGGTGTGTCATCCCCGCTGCGCTGCCAGTTCGCGCCAGGCTTCCGATTCCGCGGGGGCGGGCGATGCGTCGTCGCCTCGAACCCGGCCGTCTGCCTGCCTGACTTGTGATCCCACGGCCGTGTATAAGGAGCGGGAGCGTTGGGATGCGGCTTCCCTAACAGGGCCGTTGCAGCAACGTTTCGAGGACCGGCCGCGGTGGGATACCGCCTTCGGCCGCGCTGGGGTAGGGACGCGATGACGAGGAAGCGCGGACGGCCCGCACCTGACGAAGTCCGTTGCCCGACGTGCCACTCCGTCGCCTGGCGTCGTGTCGGCGAGCGCGTGACCGAGGCATCGTCCGGCCGGGGCCGCCCTGACCTGGATCACGAGTTCGTCAGGGACAAAGGGCCCTGGGACTGGACCTGCCAGCGATGCGGCTATTCCGTGAGGCCCGCCGGCAGCCTGGACAACGCGCTGTCGCGGGTCCAGCCCACGGGTCTGCCGGCCATCCTCGCCGGGCTGTT
>JACDAV010000111.1 GCA_013695255.1 Chloroflexota bacterium | reverse complement strand
CCCGGGACAGCGCGCCGCTGGCGGTCCGTGCCGCGAGCGAGTACGCCTACGTCCGCCGCGACATCGTGCGGATCGCCCGGATCGGCGCGCTCCTGCTCCTGCTGCTCGGGGTCCTCCACGTCCTGATCAACGTGGCGGCAGTCGTCCCGATCTGACCCGCGCCTCCAGACCGGCGCGGCGCGACCCGTCGGCCGCACGCGGCCCGCCAGGGACCCGCGCGGCGCTACCATCGGCGGCATGCCGCGCTCCCCCGCCCGCCCCACCGGGGCGCGACCCGAGGCGCTCTTCAAGCCGCCGCCGGAGCGTCAGCCCCTCGCCGCCCGGATGCGCCCGCGCACCCTCGACGAGTTCGTCGGCCAGGAGCACCTGGTCGGTGAGCGCGGACCCCTGCGCCGAAGCGTCGCCCGCGGGCATCTCTCGTCGATCCTGCTGTGGGGACCGCCCGGCACCGGCAAGACGTCGCTGGCACGGCTGCTCGCCCAGGAGATCGGTGCCGACTTCGAGACGATGAGCGCGGTGATGTCCGGCGTGGCCGAGGTCCGGGCGACCATCGCCAGGGCGCAGGACCGCCTCGCCCTGCACGGCTCGCGAACCGTCCTGTTCCTCGACGAGATCCACCGCTTCAACAAGGCCCAGCAGGACGCGTTGCTGCCCCACGTCGAGGACGGGACGGTGACGCTCATCGGCGCCACGACCGAGAACCCGTACTTCGAGGTCAACGCCGCCCTGCTGTCGCGGATGCGGGTCTGGCGGCTCGAGCCGCTCGCGGACGCCGACGTGGCGACCCTCGTCCGCCGGGCCATCGACGACCCCGACCGCGGTCTCGGCGGCTCGTTCGGGCCGGCCGGAGGCGTGGCGATCGCAGACGACGCGTTCGGGCACCTCGTCGACCTGGCCGGGGGCGACGCGCGCTCCGCCCTCAACGTCCTGGAGGGCGCGGTCGCGCTGGCCGAGTCGGAGGGCGTTCGCGAAGCGGACGGCCGCGTGGCGCCAAGGCTGACCGACGTCGAGGCGGCCGCCCAGCAGCGCGTGCTGGCCTACGACCGCGCCGGCGACGGCCACTACGACACGGCGTCGGCGCTGATCAAGAGCCTCCGCGGCAACGACCCGGACGCGGCGCTCTACTGGCTGGCGGCCATGATCGCCGCCGGCGAGGACCCGAAGTTCATCGCCCGGCGGTTGATCATCAGCGCCTCGGAGGACGTCGGCAACGCCGACCCCCGCGCGCTCCAGGTGGCCGTCGCCGCGGCCCACGCCCTCGACTGGATCGGGCTGCCGGAGGCGCAGTACGCCCTTGCCCAGGCGGCGACGTACCTGGCAACCGCCCCCAAGTCGAGCCGGGCCGGCGCAGCCTACTGGGCAGCCGTGTCCGACGTCGAGGCGCATGGGTCGCTGCCCGTCCCGTTCCACCTCCGCAACGCCGGGCACCGGAGCATGAAGCAGCACGGCATCGGGGTTGGATACCGCAATCCGCACGAGTTCGAGGGCGCGGACGTCGCCCAGCAGTACCTGCCCGACGCGCTGATCGACCGCCGCTACTACCTGCCGACGGACCAGGGCTATGAGGCGACACTGGCGGCACGGATGGCGGCTCGGGCCGAGGCGCGCGAGGCCGCCCGGACGGCCGGCCGGACGCCGAAGAGCCAGATCCCCGGGCCGACGACGACCGCTCACGCCGGCGACGGCCTGCTGCGGATCCGCGAGGGCAACCGCAAGAAGCTGGCCGAGACCGAGAAGCGCGACGCGGGCGGTCCATGACGGCACCGGATCGTCGTCCCCAGGACGGCCACGACCACGACCTGGACGACGAGCAGGTGGCGCCCGGCGCCCCCGTCGCCAGGCCCGGACAGCGACGACGAGGTCTCGGCCTGGCCCGCGAGATCGTCCAGACGCTGGCCCTCACGCTGATCATCTTCTTCGTCATCCAGACGTTCATCGCCCAGCCGTTCAAGGTCGAGCAGGAGTCGATGCGCCGGACGCTGGAGCCGGGCGACTACGTCCTGGTCGATCGGCTGACGCCGCGCTGGGATGCGTACGACCGCGGTGACATCGTCGTGTTCAAGCCGCCCGAGAGCTGGTTTGCCCGCGACGACACACCGTTCATCAAGCGTGTCGTCGGCGTGGCCGGCGACGAGGTCGAGATCCGCGACGACGGCCGCCTCTACGTCAACCAGGTGCCGCTGGACGAGCCGTACGTCTACCAGGTCGACGGTCAGGCCCAGCCGACGACCTCGGACGAGACGCGCTGGCGCGTGCCGGACGGCGAGGTCTTCGTCGTCGGCGACCACCGGAGCAACTCGCAGGACTCCAGGGTCTACGGGCCGATCCCCGTCACTGCGATCGTGGGGCGAGCCTGGGTTCGCTACTGGCCGTTCGACGCCTTCGGCGTCCTGGCGACACCCACCTACCCGGCGCTCACGGGCGGCGCGCCATAGCGCTCGCGGAGATGCTCGGCGGCGACGGTCAGGTGGGGATGACCGCCACGCGCACGACCGGTGTCGTTCTCAGGTTGCCGATCAAGAGGCGCTCGCCCGGCACGATCCGGGGCACGGCCGGCTCCCAGCCGCCGACCGAGCCCAGCCCGTCCGACTCGAGCCCCGGCACGCGACGCCAGCTGACGCCGCTGTCGCTCACGGACAGGACGTAACCCGTGCCCGACGCCGTCGTGACGATGACCACCGACCGCATCGGCTCTCCCGGCTGGTCGCTCCTGGTCCGCCACTGTGGTCGCCGGCGGCCGGCACGTCAAGCCGCCGTTGGGGCCGATGACGCCTCTCACCGCCGGCCGACACCTTTGCGGAGGACCGGATGACCGACGAGCTCCCGGCCACCGGCGCCTCCCCGACCACCGGCACCCTGCCTGCCGACCCGCCCGAACCATGGACGCGCCTCGTCCCGCCGCCCCTCCGGCCGATCGCCGCCCGGTTCCTGCCGCAGGGAGCGCTCCTGCTCGCCGTGGTGACCTTCGGCAGCTACCTGATGGGCCTGGTCCGCGACGTCGTGCAGGCCCGGACGTTCGGGGCTGGAGCGGAGCTGGACGCCTACCTGGCCGCGTTCGCCATCCCGGAGATCGCCCTGGGCGTCCTCGTCGCGAGCGGGCTGTCCGCCCCGTTCGTCCCGATCTTCCTCAGCCTCCGGACGCGCGACGACCGCGCGGCGCAGGAATTCGCTGGCACGATCCTGACCCTCGCCCTGCTGATCATCGGGCTCGCCACGCCGGTGCTCTGGCTGATCGCGCCGCTGACCGTCGACTTCGTCGCCCGCGGCTTCACCCCGGAGCAGCGGGACCTGTACACGGACCTGTTCCGGCTGATGCTCGTGACGCCCGTGCTGTTCGCCCTCTCGGACGTGCTGGGCGAGGTGCTCGTGGCAGAGCGCCGGTTCCTCGGCTATGCGCTGGCGCCGGTGCTGTACAACGCCGGGATCGTCGTCGGGATGGTGCTCTTCGCGGGCGCGATCGGGATCTACGCGGGCGCCGTGGGCGCCATCCTCGGCGCGCTCGCGCATGTCGGGATCCGGCTCCTGTGGCTGCGCGGCAGCTCCGTCCGGTTCCGCATCGCGCTCCGGGTCAGGACGCAGGCGTTCCGCGAGTTCGTCGGGCTGATGATCCCGAAGATGGCCAGCCACCCGATCGATCCGCTCACCTTCACCGTGCTCGGATCGCTCGCCTCGACGGTGGCCGTCGGCGGGATCACCTCGCTGAGCCTTGCGCGCAACTTCCAGAGCGTCCCGGTCAGCGTGATCGCCGTGTCGTTCGCCCTGGCCGTCTTTCCGACCCTCTCGGCAGCCGCAGCGGCCGGCGATCGGGCTGCCTTTCGCCGGATCCTCGTGCGCAACGGCGTGACCATCCTCGTGCTCACGATCGCCGCGGCGATCGCCCTGGCGGTGCTCAGCCGCTTCGTCATCCAGCTCTTCTTCCGCGGCGGCGAGTTCACCCAGGAGGCCGTCGAGCGGACGAACCTGGTCCTCGTGCTGCTGGCGGTCGCGATCCCGTTCGAGAGCCTCACCCACCTCCTGTCACGGGCGATCTATGCGACGCGCAACACCCTGCTCCAGGTGCTGGCGTCCGTGGCGAGCTTCGCCGTCGTGGTCGTGGCGGCGAACGTGCTCACGCCGTCGATCGGGCTGGCCGCGATCCCGATCGCCTTTGGCCTCGGCATGGCGGTCAAGGTTGGGCTGCTGGTGCTGGCCCTCGTCCCCAGGATCCGCTCGATCCGACCGGCGCCGGACCTCAGCCGGCCCGCCTGAGGGCGTCCGAGCGCGGGAGCGCGGCGCGCGCCGCCCGAGGCGGCTGTCCTACCGGTCGAGCGGCGCCGTCGGGACGACGGCGATGAACTTCCCGTCGCGGTCGGGGTAGCTTCCCTCCGGCCGCTCCCAGGGCAGGAAGTTCTCGACCAGCTCGTCGATCCCGGTGAAGAAGCCGGGCGGGTTCGACGGTCCCCAGATGCTCGACACGCTCGGATACCAGGGGTCGAGGATGTAGGCGCCGCTGACGTCCGCGTCCGAGAACAGGGTCGGGTCGGCGTCGGCGCGGAAGCCGGTCATCACCCACGTGTGCGCGCCACGCCACGTCAGCAGGACGACGGGCGCCCCGGTCTCCGCGATCGCGCGGGCGGAGTCGCGGAGGGCGTGCAGCCGCGATTCGTATGCTCGGACCTCATAGCCGGGCACGCCGTACGCCTCGAGTGCGAGGGCCATGGCCGCGGGTCCCCAGTTGCCGTTCCGGCTGTCCGACAGGCTCTCCCACTCACGAACGCGGGAGGCGATCGTCTGCTGGAACGCCTCCGACGTGTCGCCCTTGCCGTGGATCGACAGGACCATCTGCGTCCCGGCCACCGCGCACCAGTCCTTCGTGAGCTGGTGATTGAAGACCGACTCCGGGTCGGACAGCAGGTCGACGTCGACCGCGACGCGCGCGGGCGTGGGTGCCGCCGTGGGTGCCGGCGACGGCGACGGCGCCGTGGTGGCAGTGGGCGTCGTGGCAGTCGCCCCCGAGCTGGGCGGGATGGAGCCGGACGAGGGCCGCAGCGTCGGTCCCGGGGTTGGGGCGGGCGTTGGCGTGGCCGCGGCCACCGGCGGCGCCGTCACCGTGATCGTCGGCCGCGTGGACCGTTCGGGGACGGGGCCGGCGATGAAGCGATCGAGCCGCCGGAGGACACCCTCGAACCGATCGCCTGCGCCGAACGCGTTCGTCGACACGGCCCCACCGAGCGTGCCGGCACCGACCAGCGCGACCATGAGGAGAAGGCGCCAGTGGGCGAGGAGGCGGCGCGGGATGGAGCGGCTGGGGGAGCGCGGCCGGAACTGGGGCTGCCGCAACGCATCTCCTGGAGCGGGATAGAGGGACGCGCGAACGGGCCGCCGTGCGACGTGGGTCGCTCGCGTCCGTCTGCCGGCCCCGACCCTACCGGATCGGCGATGCCAGCGTGTCGCAGCGATGCCCGGGATGCTGCCGCGCGGCGATCTCGATGGCGTGACCCCGCCGGTTCTGCGACCATCGAGGGACCAGCCTCCATCGCGCGCCGCGTCCGCCGCCAACCCCAGGAGTGCCCCGTGGACCGTTTCGAGCCGAACCTGCGCATCCCCGGACCGACCGCCCTGCCGCCGACCGTCCGCGAGGCGGGCGCCCGCCAGATGATCAACCACCGCGGGCCGGAGTTCGCGGCCATGCTGGCCCGGATCGTCGACGGCATGAGGCCGTTCTTCGGCACGACGGGCGACGTCGCGGTGCTGTCGTGCGCCGGCACCGGCGGGCTGGAGGCGGCCGTGGTCAACACGCTCTCGCCCGGTGACCGCGTGCTGGGCGTCAGCATCGGCTCCTTCGGCGATCGCTTCGCGAAGATCGCGTCCGTGTACGGGGCGGACGTCGTGAAGGTCGACGTCGAGTGGGGCCGGGCGGCGAATCCGGTGGCGGTGCGCCAAACGCTGATTGACCAGGGCCCGTTCCGCGCAGCCCTCCTGACCCACAACGAGACGTCGACCGGCGTCATGAACCCGATCCCCGAGCTTGCCGCGGCGATCCGCGAGTCGAGCCCGGAGACGCTCATCCTCGTCGACAGCGTGTCGGCGCTGGGCGCGGTGCCCTTCGCCATGGACGAGTGGGGCGTGGACGTCGTCGTGACTGGGTCGCAGAAGGCGTGGATGGCCGCCCCCGGGCTGGCCATGGTCGCTGCCTCCGAGCGCGGCTGGGCGGCGATGGAGACGGCCCGGATGCCGCGCTTCTATCTCGATCTGCGCCGGCACCGCGACAGCCACGCGGGTGGCGAGACGCCGTGGACACCGGCCATCGGCGTCGTCTACCAGGTCGACGAGGGCATCCGCCTGATGCACGCCGAGGGAGCCGACGCCGTCTTCGCCCGCCACGAGGCCTGCGCGGCGGCCACCCGCGCCGGGCTCGCCGCCCTCGGCTTCGAGCTGTTCGCCGATCCCCGCTTCGCCTCCCGCACCGTGACCTGCGTGCGGATCGCCGACGGCGTGGACTGGAAGTCGGTCAACGCGGAGGTCAAGCGGCGCGGCGTCGTGCTCGCCGGCGGCCAGGGCAAGCTCGCGGGCAAGGTCTTCCGCGTGGGCCACCTCGGTTCGGTGACCGTCGAGGAGATCCTCGGCGCGATCGCCGTGCTCGAGTCGGTCGTCATCGAGCAGGGCGCCGACGTGGAGCCCGGCAGCGCCGTCGGCGCCGCGCAGGCCGCGGCCCTCGGCACGCGCGGCATCCATCGCTCCGCCGCCGCGACGGCATGAGGATCCTCGTTGCCGAACCCCTCGCCCGGGAGGGCGTGGAGCGCCTCCGCGAGCAGCACGAGGTGGACGAGCGCCCCGGCCTTTCCCGCTCCGAGCTGTGCTCGATCATCGGCGTCTACGACGGGCTCGTCGTGCGCAGCCAGGTCCAGGTCGACGCGGATCTGCTCGCGGCGGCCGGCCGCCTGATCGTCGTGGGACGGGCCGGGGTGGGCGTCGACAACGTCGACCTCGATGCAGCGACGCGGGCCGGCATCGCGGTCGTCAACGCTCCGACGGGCAACACGATTGCGGCGGCCGAGCACACGCTGGCGCTCCTCTTCGCCCTCGCGCGGCGGATCTCGGCTGCCGACGCGTCGATCCGGCGAGGCGAGTGGAAGCGCAGCCAGTTCACCGGCGTCGAGCTGCGCGGCAAGACGCTGGCAATCGTGGGCCTCGGCAAGATCGGCCAGGCGATCGCGGACCGTGCCCGTGCGCTCGAGATGACCGTGCTGGGGGTCGACCCGTACGTCACCCCGGAGCAGGCGGCGCTCCACGGCGTCGAGCTGGTCGAGTTCGAGGTCGCCCTAGCCCGGGCGGACGTCCTGACCGTGCACGTGCCGATCAGCCGCGCGACGCGCGGGCTGATCGGGCCGCAGGCGCTCGGGCGCATGAAGCCCGGCGCCCTGCTGCTCAACGTCGCCCGCGGCGGCGTGATCGACGAGGCCGCGGTCGCCGACGCGCTGCACGATGGCCACCTCGGCGGCGCCGCGATCGACGTCTTCGAGCAGGAGCCGCCCGTCGGGTCGCCGCTCCTCGAGGCCCCCAACACCGTGCTGACACCGCACCTCGGAGCCTCCACGGAGGAGGCCCAGGTCCTCGTCGCCGAGGAGGTCGCCGACCAGGTGCTCGACGTGCTCGCCGGCCGTCCGGCGCGCTACGCCGTCAACGCCCCGCTGGTGACGCCGGAGACGGCCCAGGCGATCGGGCCGTACCTGCCACTGGCGGAGACACTCGGCCGGTTCCTGGGTCAGTTCGCGCGCGGCGTGCCGCGGACGCTGACCCTCGAGATCGCGGGCGATCCCGCCGAGTTCGACGCCTCGCCGCTGACCGCGGCGGTGCTCCGGGGGCTGCTCGGCCCGACGACGACGGAGCGGGTCAACCTGGTCAACGCCGCCGCGCTCGCCCGGGCGCGGGGCATCACCCTCGTCGAGCGCAAGACGCGGGAGGCGGGTCAGTTCGCTGCCCTGCTCACGCTGTCGGGTGAGTCCGACGGTCGGACGACCAGGGTCGCCGGCACCCTGGGCGCCGGCGGGCCGCGGCTCAGCCGCCTCGACGACTACTGGCTGGACATGGCGCCGACGGACGTGATGCTGATCACCCGCCACCACGACCGGCCGGGCATGATCGGCCGGATCGGGACGCTGCTCGGCGAGGCGGACGTCAACATCAGCGCGATGCACGTGGCCCGGACCGCGCCGCGCGAGGACGCGTTCATGATCCTCGCCCTCGACGACGACGTGCCGGACGCGGTCCGCGACGCGATCCGGTCCCACGAGGCGATCATCGACGTCTGGACGATCCGGCTGGGGGGCGACCACTGAGCGAGTCCCGCGGCATCACGCGCCTCATCCCGGACGGTCTGGAGGCGACCCTCGTCCTGCTCCGTCACGGCGAGTCGACGGCGATCGTCGAGGGCCGCTTCCAGGGTCGCTCGAACGTGCCCCTCTCCCCGATGGGAGTCCGGCAGGCACGGCGCGCCGCCGAGCGCCTCGCCCGCCCGCACGACTCCCCCGCCCTGCCGATCCCGAGCGGCGGCCCGCTGGAGATCGTCCACTCGCCGTTGGTCCGCGCGACCGAGACCGCGGGTGCGGTCGCCCGGGCGCTGGCGGATCCGGCGGCGTTCGATGGACCGATCCCCATTCGCGCCGAGCATGGCCTGGCCGAGATCGGCCAGGGTGAGTGGGAAGGTCGGCTGGCGACCGAGATTGCCGAGCGCTGGGGCGAGGTCCTGGCCGCCTGGCGGGATCGACCGACCGAGGCGCACGCGCCGGGCGGTGAGAGCCTCCCGGACGCCCGGTCCCGGGTGGAGCCGGCGCTGGCCGAGATCCTGGAGCGACTGAGCGCGGCCGGTCCGGGCGCCGGCACCTCGACGACGACCTCGCCGGTGCTCGGCCACCCGGCCGGGGCGACCGACCACCCGTGGACGATCCTCGTCGGCCATGACGGCGTGTTCAAGGTCGCGCTGCTGACCCTGTTCGACCTGCCCCTCGAGCGGTTCTGGCTGTTCCCGTTCGCGCTGTGCGGGATCACGATCGTGGAGTTCGCTGGCGCAGGGCCGCGCCTCCGGGCCCACAACCTGACCGAGCACCTGGCGCCGCTCCTCGAAGAGCGCGCCCAGGAGGCCACTGAGGAGCGGGAGCGAACCGGCGCGCTCTGAGCGCGTCGCGCCCGGATTACCTGCCCCGCATCCGCCGCCGCTCACGCCGCCGGAAGGCGAGGCGGAGGAGGGCGACCCGGAGCCGGCGGTGCGCGTCGCGGAGCGCCCGCTGCGCGTCCGTGCCCAGCTCGTGGCGCCCATACGCCACCTCCACCTTGGCGCGCGCGACCGCCTGCAGCTCCGGCCGGTTCGAGGGCATCACCTCGCCGAGCGCACCGGCGTACTCGTAGACCGTCTGCTGCGGCCGTTGCCCGAACCCGAACCGCGCCGCGGTCCGGCCAACGCCGCGCCACACGCCGTCCGCCGTGACCTCGCCACGCGGACCGCGCCGCCAGGCGACGAACGCCAGCGCGCCGACGGTGACGAGCAGGAGGAGGGCGACGGCGATCAGCACGGCCGGGTTGGCGTCGTTCCGGCCGCTCGCTCCGGCGCCGGTCTGCGGGTTGGCATTCAGACCCTGGTTGACGTCGTCCGTCTCGCGCTCGTCGGGGCGGATGCTGCCGAAGCTCGGCAGGGCGCTCGGCCGGGGCGACACCCTCGGCCCTGCGGGCAGCGGCTCGGTCACTGACAGGCCGCCACCGGTCGGGTCGAACGTGTACCAGCCGTAGCCCGGAAACCAGACCTCGACCCACGCGTGGGCGCTGCTGGCGGGGATGGTCTCGATGCCCGTCACGACGTCGCGCTCGCCCGGCAGGAAGCCCTCCGCCATCCGCGCCGGCACGCCCGCCTCGCGGAGCAGCATCACCATCGTCGTGGCGTAGTAGAGGCAGAAGCCCCGCTTGAAGCGCGCGAAGCACTCGACCGTGCTCAAGCGATCGCACAGCCCGCGGACGTCCTCGTCGTAAGTGAAGTTCGTGGGATCCTTCAGCTCCCGCTCGATCGCCGCCGCGAGGTCGTACGGGTTGTCGCCGACTGCCGACACGATCCGGTCCAGGAGCTCCCTGGCGTTCGGTCCGAACGCCCCCTCCGACCGTTGCAGGTAGAGCCGCGAGATCTCGGCCGGATAGTCGCGACCCGCCACCCGCAGGCGGTTGGCCGTCAGGCCGTTCTCGACCTCCTCGTCGACCACCGGGACGGTGGCCACCGCGGTGTACGTGTCCGAGTCCGTCTCGAGCGCGCTCAGCCATCCCTCCGTGCCGACCACCTGGACGGTCGCCGGCCGGTCGAGGCTGACCGGATCGAGGGGGCTCAACACGAAGTTGCCCGTCCCGCCCTCGACCGCGACGCTGAAGGTCAGGTCGCGCCGGGCGTAGGCGTCGGTCGGCTCGTCGGCGAGGGTCGCCAGCAGGCCTTCGCCAGCCGCGCGGTCGACGGGCCGCGGCTCCGTCCACGCCCAGGTGTTGGTGTCGAACCGGTCGAACGTCACCGCCCGCCAGTAGTACCGCGTCTTGTCGCCGGCGGGCACCTGGATCGTGACCGCCACCGTGCTGTCGCTGACCCACTGCCCGCCGACCTGCGCGGTCCGGCCAAAGCCGAAGCCGAGTGGCCGGCTCGCGCCGCCGAACGGAAGGTAGCGCTGGAGCTCCTGGCTCCACTCGATCAGCGTCCGTTCTGATCCCCGCCAGATGGTTGCCAGCGGCGCGGACGACGCCGAGGCGGTCAGCACGAGCGAGCCGAAGACGGCGAGCACGATGAAGGCCGCGCCACCACGGAGATAGATGGAGCGGACGGCGCTGCCGTCCCCGATCCGCCGGCGAACCCAGGTCGTCTCCTCCTCGAAGGCATGTGTCCGGGCCAGCACGCACAGCGCCGCCACGCTGAAGATCACGAGGTAGCCGAGCTGATCGTTGACCGTCACGGCCATGTTGCCCAGGAGGACGATCCCCACCACGATCACCGCGTCCAGCGGACGGCGGTGACCGAAGACCGAATAGGCCGCGAACTGGCCGACCGACCAGACGATCAGCCCGAGCGTCAGCAGGTAATGGCCCGTCTCGTTGGTGGAAGCGCGGTTCCTGACCGCCAGGTCACGCCACGCCTCGACGGTCGCCTCCGCCGTGGCGCGGTAGAGCTGCTGGGGCGATCCGCCATCGGGCAGGAGGACCGAGCCGACCATCAGCGGGATCACCAGCGCTGCGACGACTGCGCCGACGAGGTGCGCGGTCCACCTGGGCCAGCGGACCTTGGCGCCCGCGAAGCCGACGACGACGGACAGGAGCGCGGCCCACGCGTAGAAGTCGCCCCACTCGCGGCGCCCGAGGACCCACGCCGCGTCGGCGAGCGACCAGGCGACCGTCAGCGCCATCAGCGCCACAAGGGCCAGCGTCAGCCACCCCTCGCTGGGTGCCTTCGCGATGCGCCGGAGGGCGGCCGGCAGGATCGGGTCCGGGGCGAGATCGCCGGCTGCCGCGCTCATCCGACGAGCACCTCGCCGAGCGGCCGCCCGGGCACGACCGTGTACGTCCGCAGCTCGTACTCGGCAAGCGCATGGCGGAGCGCTCGCAGGCGTTTGGCGCGCGCCTCGGCTGTGGCGGCGTCCGCCTCGTACGGCGGGCGGCCGCTCAGCCGGGCATCCTCGTCGCGAGCATGTCGTTCGAACGCGTCCGCGTCGACCGTGACGGCGACACAGGCGATCCCTCGGCTACGGAACGCCGACAGCGGGCGCACCCACCGGGTGTCGAGCGACGCCGTGACCACGATCGCGGTCATGCCCCGGCGCAGACGCGACACCGTCGCCACGAGCACCTCCTCGAGCGGAGTGCCCCCGTCGCCGTCGACCGCCGCCAGCAGCTGCATGATCTTGAGATGCTGTCGGCCGCCACGGTCGGCCGGCAGAAGGGCGAGGCGATGGGCATTGACCGTCATGCCGACCGACCGGTTCTCGGCGACGGCCTTGTCCGCGATTGACGCGGCGACGCGGATCGACGCCTCGACCGTGGACTCGTCGCCCCGACCGGTCTGGATGTCCCGCTGGAGATCGAGGACGATCCAGGCGTCGGCCGTGGTCTCGAGATCGAACTCCTTGACCAGTATCTCGCCCTGCCGGGCGGTGCTCTTCCAGTGGATCCGGTTCATGCTGTCGCCCGGCGCCCACGGACGGACGGTCGTGGCGAGGGGCGTCGTCTGGAGCGTGCGCTCGGGTGCGGCGTGGCTGCCCTCGACGTTGGCCGCCGGGATCCGCCACATCGGGATCGGCTCGATCCGCGGGTAGACGACGAGCGTCACGCCCTGCCCGACCGCGGCGGACGCCTCGAAGAATCCGAACGGGTCGCCGGTCTGGATCTGCAGGGGCTCGATCCGGAAGTGGCCGCGCCGCACGAGGGGCGCGCGGATGAGCCACGACCGCTCGGCACGCGGTCCCAGGTTCAGCGCCCGACCCGGCAGGCCGCCCGGGAGGCTGGTCGGGTTGTGGATCTCCAGCCAGAACTTGGGAATGGGGCTGGTGTTGCGCAGCGTGTACGTCACCTTGAGCCGGTCCCCAACGTGGCCGTGGAGCTGGCTGACGGCGTAGCCGGCCTCGAGGTCGGACAGGCCGAGGCGGGTGAGGACGTACGACCCCCCGACGATGAGGATGGCGAGGTAGACCAGGTAGAAGAGGAAGGGCAGCCCGGTCGAGAACGCAGCAACCAGCAGGACGGCGCTGATCAGGAACAGCTGGAGTCGGCGCAGCATGGCTCGCCTCGTTCGTTCGGCTGTCGGGCAGCGGGCGCTAGGCGCCAGCGGCCTTCGGGGCCGATGCGCGCAGGTCGCGCGGACCACCCGTCTGGCCGGTTGGATGAACGCTCTCGACCGACGTCGTGTCGAGCAGCTCGCGGACGACATGGCCCGCCTGCACGTCGTGGATCGACGAGCTGGTCTTGATGATCAGCCGGTGCGCGAGCGCGGACTCGGCGAGGGCCTTGATGTCGTCCGGGATGACATAGTCACGCCCGAGCAGCCCGGCGAGCGCCTGACCGGCCCGGAACAGCGCGATCGACCCGCGCGGCGAGGCTCCGAGGTAGATGTCCGGGTGTGACCGGGTGCCCCCGACCAGCCGCACGATGTACTCACTGACGGTCGAGTCGACGTAGATCTCGCGCACCGCGTCCTGCAGTTCCCGCAGCTCGTCGACGCCGAGGACCTCCTCGAGCTCGTCGAGCGGATGGTGGCGCTTCTGCTCGTCCAGGATGACGATCTCCTCGATCGGCTGTGGATAGCCCAGCCGGATCCGGAGCATGAACCGGTCGAGCTGGGCCTCCGGCAGGGCGAAGGTGCCCTCGTACTCGATCGGGTTCTGGGTGGCGATGACCAGGAACGGGTCCGGCATCGGGTAGGTCGTGCCGTCGATCGTCGATTGCCGCTCCTCCATCGACTCGAGGAGCGCGCTCTGCGTCTTGGGGGTCGCCCGGTTGATCTCGTCGGCAAGGACGACCTGGCTGAAGATCGGGCCCGGTCGGAACTCGAACTCCTGGGTCTTCTGGTTGTAGATCGAGAGGCCGGACACGTCCGACGGAAGCAGGTCCGGCGTGAACTGAATCCGACGGAAGGTGCAGCCCAGGCTGCGGGCGATCGCCTTGGCCAGCATCGTCTTGCCCGTCCCCGGCACGTCCTCGATCAGGAGGTGACCGCGGCACAGCAGGGCGACCAGTGCCAGCCGCACCTCGTGGTGCTTGCCGACGATCACTCGCTCGACGTTGGCGAGGACCCGGTCGCCGGTTTCCTGGATCTTGGTCATCGGGCTCCCTCGTGGGGACGGCCGTCAGCGCGAGACGGACCGCGGAGATTGGCGGCAGGCGCCCGCTGTGACGGCCCGCAGCGCCCGGAGGTTGCACTCGATAGTACGTCGCGATCGACGAAGAGGTTCGGCAGGCACTTCGGCCGGCACCCAGCGGTCGTTCGGGCCTCGCGCGGCGACCGCCGTCCCGGTCAGGCGAGGCTGCGATCCGCGGCCGCCCGATCGAGCGGCTGAGGTAACTCGAGCCGATCGCCCGCCTCGACACGATGGCCGAGGATGCACACCGCCGTGACCATCAGCCCGACCGCCGGGTCACCACCGGGCGGACGATGCGAGCCCGGCTGACGACTCGCCGCGAAGGCGGCACGACCGAGCATGTCCTCGCACGAGCGCCACGGCTGGCCGGCCGTGCGCCGACCCGCCGACCAGCGCGCCCGGCGATCGAGCATCGGCCGGTTGCGGGGAACGATGCCGCACCATAGCGGGAGGCGGGAGGGACCGGCGGCCCGGCGACGACCCATGGTCATGCCCTGCGCGCCGGCCCCCGTGAGCCCGTCATGCCCGGACCATCGGTCGGCCGCTTCAACGCGGTGTTTATGCTCGATCAACAGCGCGTTCGTCGGCGACGCATCGCTCAGCCCCGGAACAGCGTCAGGCTCCCCACCCAGAGGGTCATCAGGCAGCCGATCCCGGCCATGGCAGCCAGGAAGATCTCCCCGCCGAGCCAGGCGGCAAGCGCCACCCCGCCGAACACTGAACCGAGCACGAGCGCCACCGCGGCCAGACCGACCCGCTCGAGCAGCGGCCGGCGAACGCGGCCGCCCGGGTCCCGCCCTTCGGTCACGAGCCGCGCGGCAGGGTGGACGGCCGGCTCAGGCTCCCGTCCATCACCCGCCGGCGAGCTCCGCCAGCGCGGCCTCCATCAGCTGGCCGCCGATCGGGGCGGCCCGCTCTGCCCCGCGACCGCCCTGCTCGACGAGAACCGCGATGACGACCTGCGGGTCGTCGACCGGCGCCAGCCCGATGAACCACGAGTGCGGCTCGCCCTCGCCACCCAACTCCGCGGTGCCGGACTTGCCGGCCACCTCGACCCCCGGGATGTCCGCCCCGCTCGTGAACCGCCGGCCGAGCTCACCCTCGACCGCCTCCCGCATCGCGGCCTTGAGCGCGCCGGCCGTGTCGCCGGACACGATCCGCCGCCATTCCCGGGACGGGATCGTGGTCGTCCCGTCCCGGCCGGTCATCGTGGCCACGAGGCGCGGCTCCATCAGCACGCCGTCATTCGCCACCGTCGCCGCCACCAGCGCCATCTGCAGCGGAGTGACCAGCGTCTCGCCCTGGCCGTATGAGGCGCTGGCGAGCTCCACGTCGTCCGCGAACCCGCCGGGAAACGGTCCACCGCCATTCGTCAGCTGGGAGTCCGCCACGGGCAGGGCGAACGGCACCTGGCCGTCGAACCCCATCCGGTCGGCCGTGTCGTTCATCGCCTGGCCACCGGCGTCCAGCCCGGCCAGCGCGTACCAGAGGTTGCACGAGACCTCGGTCGCGCCGATCAGGTCGAGCGCCTCGTCGCCGGTCTCGAGGTGGTGGCCGTCGCGGACCCGGAAGCCCTGCACCAGGAGACCTTCGAGTTCCGCCGAGGGCTGCTGCTCGTACGTCGTGTCCGGGGTCACGGCGCCGCTGTCGAGCGCGGCGAGCCCGGTCACGATCTTGAACACGGAGCCGGGCACATATCGGCCCTGCGTCGCCCGGGGCAGGAGCGGTTGGGAGGCGTCATCGCGCAGCCGCTCGAACGCCGCCTCGGCCGTCGCGGGGTTGGCGATGCCGCTGGCGTCGAAGACGGGTGTCGAGGCCAGCGCCAGCACGTCGCCGGTCCGCGGCTGGATGATCACGACCGCGCCCTGGTCACCGCCCAGGGCCTTCACGGCCGCCCGCTGGAGCGCCAGCGAGAGGGTGAGCTGCAGGGCCTGTGGATCGGTCTTGTCGGCCTCGAACTTCTTTAGCAGGTCGCTGACCGGGTCCGGCCGGGTGAGCCCCACGAGCTCGGCATCGAAGCTCCGCTCCAGGCCGGCCGTCCCGAACTGGCGCGAGGCGTAGCCGATGACCGGGCTGACGACATCGTCGCGATAGACGCGGTAGGGGTCCCCGCTGGCATCGCGTCGGCTCGAGGCGAGCCACACGCCGCTGCGGTCCTCGATCTGGCCACGAACCGCGCTGCGGGCCACCGCGACGACGGCTGGATTGTCCGGAGCGGCGGACAGCGGCGCCGCCTCGATGACCTGCCAGTAGCCCGCACCCGCCGCGAGCGCGCCGAACGCCAGCGACAGGGCGAGCCCCACGCGCGCGACGCTCTCGCCCACCGGCCGCCGCTGGCCGCGCCCGATCCGGACGCTCCGCCCCACGCCGGCCAGGCCCTCGGCAGGCGTGGTC